>JAYENG010000170.1:0-10508 GCA_034721975.1 Bacillota bacterium | reverse complement strand
CAAAAACAAATAAAGCAGAAAAAAGCGGCGTTAGAAGAATTTATAAAGGCCGAGAGAGAAGATTTCATTCAAGAAACTGAATTAGAAATTGAAGTTCTCAGTGAATATTTGCCTGAACAAATGACTGTTGAAGAATTAAGAGATTTAGTCGAGAAAACTGTAAGCGAGCTAGGGGCTACTACTATGAAGGATATGGGGCGTGTTATGTCTGCCTTAAAAGAAGAAACTACTGGACGAGCGGATGGTAAGACTTTATCAACATTAGTAAAAGAAAGTTTAAATAAATAAAGGAAGCTGCCATATGGCAGCTTTTTCTATTTTCTTGCTGCTGATTATGATAAAATGATTATAACAGCAGAGGTGATAATATGGAAAAGAAAATAAAAATAGAAAATAACGTGATATTACATGAATTGTTTGGCAATTTTGATGAAAATGTAAAAATCATTGAAACTAGATATGAAGTGAATATTTTTTCGTCCATGGGTAATGTGATTATCAAAGGCGATGAAGACAAGGTAGAAGTTGTATTTAAATTGTTGGATTTTTTAATCGAAGAAATAAAAAAGGACAAGACGCTTGATTATCAAATGCTGGAATATAGTTTCAATCTTGTTGAAGACGATGAAATAGAGTCTTTTAAAAAAATCGATAGTGAAATAATTGTCGTTACATCTAGAGGAAAGTTTATAAAACCGAAGACGAAAGGTCAGTATAATTACTTTGAAAAAATAAACAAGCACGATGTGACATTGGGAATAGGGCCTGCCGGTACCGGTAAAACATATGTAGCGGTTGCAATGGCGGTAAGGGCATTTAAAAATAAAGAAGTCAATCGAATTGTCATCACACGTCCTGCGGTCGAGGCCGGAGAAAGACTCGGCTTTCTACCGGGAGATCTTCAAATGAAAGTAGATCCATATTTAAGACCGTTATATGATGCACTTTACGATATATTGGGTGCGGAGACTTATTTGAAATTAAAAGAAAAAGGACTTATTGAAGTTGCACCTTTGGCGTATATGAGAGGAAGAACTCTTGATAATAGTTTTATAATACTTGACGAGGCTCAGAATACGACAAAAGAACAGATGAAAATGTTTTTAACGCGTTTTGGATTTGGTTCTAAAGTTATTGTAAATGGTGATATAACTCAGATTGATTTACCAAATGGCAAACCATCTGGGCTTGTGCATGCTTCTGAGGTGTTAAAGGGCATTAAAGAAATCGGGTTTGTATATTTTACTGAAAAAGATGTTGTCAGACATTCACTTGTAAGAAAAATCATTAAGAGTTATGAGCAATATGAAAACAAGAACAGGGAGAGAAAATAATGGATATATTAATTGGTAATGAGCAGAAAAATCTAGAGTTAAACGAGTCTGTAGAAAAATATATAAAAAACGCGATTGAAACTGTTTTGGAGATTGAAGGGGTTGAAAATGAAGGAGAAGTTTCTGTAACGATTGTAGATAACGATAAAATTCGTGTTCTAAACAGTGATTATAGAAAAATCGATTCTGAAACCGATGTATTATCTTTTCCTCAATATGATGATTTGATAAATACATTTAGTGATATGGAATATTTAGTTATGGGTGATATTGTGATTTCAGCTGATAAAGTTATTGAGCAGGCAGAGGAATTCGGCCATAGCATAGAGAGAGAGTTTACTTATCTCGTTATTCATAGTATGTATCATTTGCTTGGTTTCGACCACTTAACTGAAGAAGATAAAAAAAGTATGAGAATAAAGGAAAAATTCGTACTTGAAAAAATGCGGATTTTTAAGGGATAAAATTTTTATGAATAAGATAATATTGATTATAATAATGATTGCATCGGTAATTACGGGATGTAATGAAGTGGAAGAAATCGCTATTGAAGAGAAAACCCAAAAAGTTAATTATATTTTTACTGAAAATTATATAGATGAATTAATGGAAGATATTTTATTTGAGAAAAGAGTATTGGTTGAACTGAAAAACGAAGAAAAAAATGAAGAAAAGAATAAAATTGAAATTGTAGATTTATTTGATAATAAAAGACCGTTGGCGATAATGATAGACAATCATTTCATGGCTAGACCTCAATCGGGTTTGTCTCAGGCGAAAATCATTTATGAAATTTTGGCGGAAGGACCGATTACAAGATATATGATGATTGTTGATCAGGATATAAATGATGATATCGGTCCGATCAGGAGTGCTAGACCTTATTTTCTTTCTTTTGCGATGGAGTATGATAGTTTGTATGTTCATGTAGGCGGTTCAGAAGAAGCGAAATCATTGATAAAATCATATGATATCGACAGTTTAAATGGAATGAAAGCAGGATTTGATGTATTTTGGAGAATAACACAAAAGAAGATACCTCATAATATGTATTCTTCTTCTGAGGCTTTGATAAAAGATGCTGACAGGCTGAGGTACGAAAAAGAAACTGATGATTTTTCTCCTATAAAAATGTATAATCAATTTGTTCCTTTAGATGGCGAAACTAAAGCAGATGAACTTTCCATAACTTACAAAAAACCGTCGACGAGTGATGCTGATGGGTATGTAGTAAAATATAAATATGATTACAGTATTCATATATATGAGAGATATGTCAATTCAAACCGTCAAACAGATGAAAGCAATGGCAAAGATATAAATATAGAGAATATAATCATTCAAAAAATAAAACACCGAGTTATCGATAATGAAGGAAGAAGATCGCTTGATATGATAGGTGAAGGAAATGGGTACTATATAAGTGGTGGAAAGATGATGGAAATAAACTGGGTCAAGAAGAGTTTTGATTCACAAACTCATTATTATATAAACGATGAAGAAATCATATTCAATCCAGGGAGAATTTTCATTCAAGTTGTAGATGATTTCAATCAACTTGATATTATTTAGGAGGGATTAATTATGACTGAAGATATAAATAAAAAATTAATGCAAGAAGCTGAAAAAGCTAAAGAAAATGCATATGTTCCTTATTCGAAATTTGCTGTAGGGGCTGCGTTGATTACTGAGTCGGGAGATGTTTATACTGGTTGCAATGTCGAATCGGCATCTTATGGAGCGACGAATTGTGCTGAAAGGACAGCAATTTTCAAGGCGGTATCTGATGGGCATAGAAAGATTAAAAAAATTGCTATCATCAGTGATTTGGATGAGACATACCCGTGTGGTATCTGTCGTCAAGTAATTGCTGAATTCAGCGATAATGTTGAAATAATAATTGGAAATGCAGATAGTTATAAAATATTGTTTTTAGATGATTTGTTTCCATATTCTTTTACAAAAAAAGATTTGGAAAGCATAGAGAGGAAGTAATTATGGAATTTAAATCGGGATTTGTTACAATTGTCGGCAGACCTAATGTTGGAAAATCTACTTTATTGAATAATATTATTGGAGAAAAGATTGCAATTACAACGGATAAACCGCAGACGACAAGAAATAGAATTCAGGCTGTTTACAATGATGAAGATTCGCAGATAATTTTTCTGGATACTCCGGGTATTCATAAGCCCAAACACAGGCTTGGAGAATATATGGTTAAAACTGCAACCAATACTTTTGTAGATGTAGATGTCATTTTGTTTTTAATCGATGTCGATGCTGGTTTTGGAAAAGGAGATCAGTTTATTATAGAGCAACTCAAGGGGGTTAAAACCAAAAAATTTTTAATCTTGAATAAAATGGACTTGATAAATCCAGATGAATTTATAAAAATACAAGCGAGACTTAAAGGTACGGAAATTTTTGACGATATTATCGCTATCAGTGCTGCTAACGGCAAGAATGTAGATTTGCTTATGGAAAAGATAAAAGAGCAAATGGAACCAGGCCCTATGTATTTTCCAAGTGGGATGATAAGCGACCAACCAGAAAAAGCAATAGTAGCTGAAATTATCAGAGAAAAGGTTCTATTGTATTTGGAGCAAGAAATACCTCATGGTGTGGCAGTTGAAATCGAAAGCTTCAAACAAAGAGAAGGTAAAGATATTTATGATATTTCGGCTATAGTAGTAACTGAAAAGAAATCACATAAAGGCATTATTATAGGAAAAGGTGGAAGGAAATTAAAGGGTATAGGAAAAGCTGCCCGTATTGACATTGAGAAATTCCTTGGATCGAAAGTCTATCTTGAAATTTGGGTAAAAATCAAAGAAGGATGGAGAGATAGTGACTTTCTGTTGAAAAATTATGGTTATAAAGAGTAAAGAGGTGAACTATGGATAGAAAATTTAAAGATATTACACATGAAAAACTCGAATTGCTATTAGAATATCTCGATAATGATAATGCGATTGGCATTTCGGAATTGCTAGAAGAAATGTATTCTGTCGATATCGCCGGGTTGTTATTGGAATTAAAAGATATTCAGCAAGAAAAACTATTTCGATATATACCACCGGAGATTGCATCTGAAGTACTTGAAGATGTAGACTCCGACACATTCAATTCTCTTATTAGGCTTTATAACAATGATCAACAGAGTAAAATCTTGGATAACATGGCCGACGATGATATGGCTGACCTTTTAGGAGAACTTTCAAAAAATAAAAGAGATGAAATCATCAACCTTTTGAATATTGAATCTGCAGAAGATATAAAAGAACTCTTAGTATATGAAGAGGATACCGCTGGCGGTATCATGACGAAAGATTTTATAGCACTCAGCAAGGATTATTCAATATACCATGCTATTGAAATATTACGAGAATATGCACCTGATGCTGAGACTATATATTATGTTTTCGTTGTGGATAAAAAAGGAAGGTTAGTGGGAGTCATCTCACTAAGAGATTTAATTGTTGCCAAGCCTAATAAGAAAGTTGAAGAAATAATGAATGAGAAAGTCATATACGTCAACGTTTATGACGATCAAGAGGAAGTTGCAAAGGTTGTTTCGAAATACGATATATTGGCAGTGCCTGTTGTTGATGATGAGATGGAGATGATTGGTCTAATCACTATAGACGATATCATCGATGTTCTTGAAGAAGAGGCCACTGAAGATATATTGATGTTTGCAGGATCCAATAAAGGTGAATCTTATGAAGAGGACACCATTGGCGAAAGAATTACAAATTCAGTCAAGGCGAGATTGCCGTGGTTGATAATAACGATTTTTGGAGGATTGTTATCTGCTCAAATAATTAAAAATTATCAATATGTTCTTGATATTAATACTACTGTGGCGTTGTTTATGCCTATATTAGCAGGAATGGGCGGTAATGTCGGAACTCAATCTTCTACTCTGACGGTTAGGAGTATTGCTATCGGTCAAATCAAGGGAAATGAAGTATTCAAGACAATTTTCCATGAAGTATCAGTTGGCTTTATAGTAGGATTGGTATGTTCATTGCTTACAGCTGTAGCAGTTGTTTTTCTTAACGGAGATATTATACTTGCGCTTATTGTTGGACTGGCCATGTGGTTCAATATAATTACAGCTGCAACAATAGGTACCTTAGTACCGTTGGTTTTCAGGAAAATCGGAATAGACCCAGCTGTTGCTTCTGCACCTTTCATCACTACAACAGTAGATATTACTGGTATGACAATCTACTATTCAATGGCGACGTTGATGATTATCAACTTGACTTAGGAGAATCGGATGTACTATGAATCAGAGGGAATTGTACTTAAAAAAGTTAAAATAAACGATACAGATGTATTTCTAACATTATTCTCAAAACGACTCGGGAAAATTCAAGTGTTTGCTAAAGGGGCTAACAATCCCAAAAACAGCTTGAACAAAGGGTGCCATCCTTTTGTATATGGTGATTTTTCGTTAAGAGGTGATAAAACATATTCATTGGCGAATGTTGAAATCAAGGATAATTTTTATAATTTCAGAGAAGATTTAAAAAAGCTGTCATATGCATCATATTTTGTCGATGTAGTTAACCATAATCTAAATGAAGATGAAAACAATTATAAGTTGTTTAAATTGATTATTGAATCGTTGACAATATTAAGCAAAACAAAGGGTTACGAGGAAAAATTAAAACTGTATTTTGAATTGATGACTTTAAAACATCTAGGATATGAACCTTTAGTAACTGAATGTGTTCTTTGTGGTAAAAAAGAGGTGTTTAAGAAGTTTTCTGTTGCAGATGGTGGAGTTGTATGTTTAAAATGTGCAGATACAAACAATGGAAGTATAGATTTACACCCGAAATTGATTCAATTGATGAGGTATATCCTAAGAAGTGATATTTATGAATATATGAAAAAAGAAATAAACAGTTTATTTATCGATAAAATGGATATATTTATTAATAGTTATACCGATTATTATCTTGCTACAGGAAAAATAAAATCTAAAAAATTTTTAAAAATTTATGAATAGGGGTGCAAAAATGAATTTAACACTTGAAAAGATCGACGAAATTATCGAAAGGACGAATTGTTCGTATAAAGAAGCAAAGGAAGTTTTGTTAGAAACAGATGGGGATGTTTTAGAGGCTGTTATACTTTTGGAATCAAGTGGAAAAATGAAGGAAAAAGCTAAAGATAAAATTGGCGGTGTAACTGAAGAGTTATATGAAAAACTGAGAAATATTTTACAAAAAGGCGATGTAAATAGAATAACAATTGAAAAAAGCGAAAAAGTTATTATGGATATTCCGGTAACAGCGGGCGTTGTGGGAGCGGTATTTTTTGCACCAGCAGTAATTACATCGATTGTTGTTGCATTGGCGACAGGACATTCTGTAAAAATCATTAAAGAAAGCGGAGAAATAATCGATTTTAAAGAGTACTCCGACAAGACTGTTTATACTGTAAAAGAGAAAGCTTCTGAAATGAAAGAGAAATTTCATAAAGCCGACAAAAAGAAATCTACAGTCGATGAAGAAGAAGATGAAGATGTAGTTGTTGAAGAAGACGAAGATACAGTTGAATAATTGATAAAAATATAGTATTATCATAAAAAATGAATAATTTGTGCTTTGATGAAAAAAAGTAGTAGTATGTATATCTCAAGAGAGTTGATGAATGCTGTAAATCAATGTTGTATGTCTATGAAGGCGTTTCGGAGCTATCGTTTAATAAGAGGTTTTATCAATTAGGGTGGAACCGCGGAAGTAAAAATCTTTCGTCCCTTACGGACGAGAGGTTTATTTTTTGTTTAGGAGGAAATATTTATGGTAACAATGGAGCAAATTATATCGTTGTCGAAATCAAGAGGGTTTATTTTTCCGGGATCCGATATTTACGGCGGGTTGGCAAACACATGGGATTACGGTCCGCTGGGTGTTGAATTAAAGAATAATGTAAAAAGCGCTTGGTGGAAAAAATTTATTCAGGAGCATCCACTGAATGTAGGACTAGACAGTGCGATTTTAATGAATCCGCAAACGTGGGTGGCGTCGGGGCATGTTGGAGGTTTCAACGACCCGTTGATGGATTGTAAAGAATGTAAAACGCGATATAGAGCGGATCAGCTTATTGAAGATTTTATGAAAAAACATGGGGACGAGCAAAACATTGAAGGTTGGACAAATAAGAAGATGGAAATCTATATTGAAGAAAATAATATTCCCTGTCCATTATGCGGAAAGCATAATTTTACTGGTATCAGACAGTTTAACTTGATGTTTAAAACTCATCAAGGAGTTACTGATGATTCTACTACAGAAATATTTTTAAGACCTGAAACTGCTCAAGGTATTTTTGTTAATTTCAAAAATGTTCAAAGGGCATCAAGAAAAAAAATACCATTTGGAATTGGACAAATTGGCAAATCATTTAGAAATGAAATTACTCCAGGTAATTTTACATTTAGAACAAGAGAATTCGAGCAAATGGAACTTGAATTTTTCTGTGAGCCCGGTGAAGATATCAAATGGTATAACTACTGGAAAGATTATTGTATGGACTGGCTGATAAATTTAAACGTTGATCCTGAGAAGGTGCGATTTAGAGATCATGAAGCAGAGGAATTATCCCATTACTCTAATGCAACGACAGATATCGAGTATCTATTTCCTTTTGGATGGGGAGAACTATGGGGCATTGCAGATAGAACCGATTATGACATAAAACAGCATATTGAGCATTCTGGCGTCGATATGAAGTATCAAGACCCAGCGACGAACGAGAAATATATTCCATACTGCATAGAACCATCTTTAGGTGCCGACAGAGTGACTTTAGCAATATTGTTGGATGCCTATAAAGAAGAGGAACTGGAAGATGGAACAACAAGAACAATACTTAAATTTCATCCTGCACTAGCACCTATAAAAATTGGAATATTGCCGTTATCTAAAAAACTAGGTGAAAAAGCTGAAGAAGTGTATACACTTTTATCAAAACACTTCACTGTCGATTATGACGAAAGAGGCAGCATAGGCAAGAGATACAGACGTTATGACGAGAATGGTACACCATTTTGCGTTACAATAGATTTTGACACATTAGAAGATGAAACTGTGACTATAAGAGATAGAGATACAATGGAACAATCACGATTTTCCATATCTGAATTAGTAGAAATATTTAGAGAGAAATTAATGTATTAGAAAAAATAAATATTGAAATTTGATTCTAAATGATGTAACATAAGTTGATTATTTTATAGGGGGTTTGAAATGGTCGATAGACATCAGAAAAAAATTAAACTTTATGGTTTTAACAATTTGACTAAAACTTTAAGTTTCAACATTTACGATATTTGTTACACAAAATCAGAAGAGGATCGTCGAAGTTATATTAGTTATATCGATGAGCAGTATAACTCAGAGAGATTGACTAATATATTAAAGGAAGTTACTAAGATTATAGGTGCCAGCGTCTTGAACATTGCAAAGCAAGATTACGAGCCGCAAGGTGCTAGTGTGACGATATTGATATCGGAAGAGGAAGTTCCAGTCGCATTATTGGATTCTTCTTGTAATTCGGGTGTTTTGCCGGTTCCCAGACATATTGTCGGGCACCTTGATAAAAGCCACATTACTGTACATACTTATCCCGAGAGTCATCCAGATGGAGGAATCAGCACTTTTAGAGTAGATATAGATGTATCGACTTGCGGAACGATTTCGCCAATTAGAGCATTGAATTTGCTGATTAAATCTTTTGATTCTGATATTATCACAGTTGATTACAGGGTAAGAGGATTCACAAGGGATACTGATGGTCGAAAACACTTTATTGATCATGAAATCAACTCGATTCAAGATTTTATCGATGATGATATTCTTGATGAGTACAAGACGATTGATGTAAATGTATTTCAAGAAAATATATTTCATACAAAGATGATGTGTACTGAAGTTGATTTAGATGAGTATTTCTTTAATCTAAACAAGGATGATCTTAGTGATGAAATGTTTGAATGCATCACTAATAAAGTTAATAAGGAAATTGAAGAAATTTTTTACGGAAAGAATTTTTGATTAAAAAAGGTGAAAGAATGAAAGAAATTAATAAAGAACAGGCCTTAGAGTTGTTGATTAATGGAAACAAGCGTTTTGAAAGCGGTGAATTGCAGCACCCTGACCGAGATGCTAAAAGACGCATGGAAGGTTTAAGTGGACAAAATCCATTTGCTGTTGTTGTAGGGTGTTCAGATTCGAGGGTTCCACCAGAAATTTTATTTGATCAAGGTATTGGAGATCTCTTTGTAATTCGAGTCGCCGGCAATATTATAGACGATGCAGTTATAGGAAGTGTTGAATATGCTGTAAAGCAGTTAGAAACTCCTCTTGTGATGGTTATGGGACATAATTTATGTGGGGCTGTTCAAACGGCAATCGCCGGTGTTAAAGAGTCTAAATATATCGAAGTAATCGCTGAAAAAATTCAGCCTGCAATCGATGCGGTTTCTCTTGATGAAACCGATTATTTAGACAAAGTGATAAGAAAGAATGTTGAATTGATGGTAGATAAACTTACTACATCTTCGCAAATTCTAAATAACTCATTAAAATCTGGTGAAATTGCTTTTATCGGAGGTTATTACGATATTGCAACTGGAAAATTTGAAATTTTATAAAAGTGTTTATCAATAAGAACGTCTTACATCGTAAGGCGTTTTTTTTATAATGTTTTTTCTGATTAGTATTGCATTATAAGTTTAATATGTTACACTAATGTGGCAGATGTAAATAATGAAACGAGGTGAATCAATGCAGATAACCGAAAGACAGCATGAAATATTAGAGATAGTGAAAGAAAATCAACCCATAACCAGTGAGAGCATTGCAATGCATTTAAATCTATCTAGGTCGGCGCTTAGAAATGATTTGAGTCTGCTGTCTATGATAGGCTTATTGGAGGCTAAAACAAATGTCGGGTACTTTTATAAAGAAGTGTCCATTTCATCTGATTTAAAAGAATTGTTATTGGATATAGAGGTTGAAGGTATTATGTCTGTTCCTGTTGTTATGGATGAAAAAGCATCTGTTAGTGATGGAATTGTATCTATGTTTATTGAGGATGTTGGAACGTTGTTTGTTGTTTCTGATGGACATTTGGCAGGAGTGGTTTCAC
>JAYENG010000169.1:0-1808 GCA_034721975.1 Bacillota bacterium | reverse complement strand
CCACGTGATATCATCATATCTTTGAATCTGTCGGATACGCCGATATAATAATCCATCTTCCTCAACGCCCATGCATTTATCTTTCTGAAAATGAAGGAAACAAATTTCCCGCCTCTATAGTCGTCTAATAAATAATCGCTGTGGATGGTTGTAATAATAGGAATCTTTGGATATTTCTTTTTAATAAACGTAGCTATAAAATTTGCTCTTGCACCATGAATATGAATCATATTGATTTTATTTTCTTCAATCAATTTACCGATCTCATTAATTACACTTAAATCAAATCTGGACTTTTGATGAAGCACAGTCAGAGGTAATTTTGATTTTATTGCATCTTCAGTAAAATCCGATTCCATCAACGTAACAAGCAGCGTAAAAATTTTATCATTTAATCCGTTGATCAGATTAATCACATGCGTTTTGGCTCCACCAGTATCTCCACCACTGATTAGATGTAATACTCTAATATCATCCACTTAACTTCTCCCCTCGAAAACATGCATCATTTCAATAGCCTTGGTTTCCCATGAAATAGATTTCAAATCGATTTTTCTCTCTTTAGATCCAGTTGCTTTTGCAATATCTATATTCTTTAAAAACTCTTCATGTGAATCCGATACATAAATTACATCTGATATTTTTTCAACCTGCGTAAATTTTGTTGTTACAACAGGATAATCAAAAAATAAATATTGATAAACTTTGTTGGAATTCACAGTTTTCAGTCTCGGGTATTTATCTTCTGGTAAAAACGGAATGATTCCAACATCTAATGACGCATAATAATTATGAATTTTATCTTTATCAATCGAACCTAAATATTCAACATTATCTATTTTCGATATCATTTCCATTATATTTTTTGCATTTGTCGGACCTATTATAAGTATCAGATCATCGGGATTCGCTTTAGTGATTTTCACAATCAACTCGTAATCGACCCAATTGTAAAGACCACCTATGAACCCGATGACTTTCCCTTTTGTTTTAAACTCGATTTTCTCAGCATTTTTAAAAGAATCTAAATCTACACCGTTTTCAATCAATATTCCTCTATTATTTACCTTTTCCTGCAACGAATCTATTGTAATGAATACTTCTTTTGAAATTTCAATGGCCTGTTTCTCATATCGAGACAAAATTTCAGCCCATTTATCATTCTCTGCGAATGCTATGTAATCATCACTTACATCATAAAAAACGTTTTCATTGAACTCGTCTATGTCATCTACCGCGTACGACCAATGTGGCGTTGAAATCAACGCTGCCGCGCTTTTGATCTCTTTTTCATTCAGAACTTTTTTCAACGCCTTTTTTATAAAAATATCATTAAGCTTAAAAACAACCTTAAACCTGCCTTTTAAATAAGGAAGTCCATAGATGATAAGTCTTGAAACATCTCCACTGATCAGTTTATACTTCCCCCACCTGATGGGATTAATTGTATTTGATTTTTCAACATAAAAAACATTTTGTCCATGTTTCTTGAAATATTTCGCCAACATATGACTCCGGTGAAGAAGCGATGAATTCCATTTAAGCATAGAAAAAATAAATATATCATTCATTTTCAAACCTCATTTTTATAAGCTTGGCCGGGTTGCCCCCGACAATGCTATAAGCCTGCACATCCTTGGTTACTATGCTGCCTGCAGCTATTATGCTTCCTTCATGAATGACAACTCCAGGCAGAATAACCGTCCTTGCCCCAATCCAAACATCATCTTCTATTACAACAGGTGCTGGTTCGGAATCCCCTTGCATGATCATCGGTATATCTTTCTCTGAAAAATTATGATTTGATG
>JAYENG010000168.1:0-10566 GCA_034721975.1 Bacillota bacterium | reverse complement strand
ATAGAATGTTTTGAAAGACCTGGTCATAAACTTCATGTTGGTGAAATAACAAGGAAACAGATTAGTTTATTTAAAGATATGGACATAGCATTCCCGGACTCGTTACATTAATTCGGGAATGCAGGATTCAAATAGTTTTCGTATTTCATTATTTTAGTATTTTTAAAATAATTTCTATCTTTTTTCATTTCTTCGACTTCATAAGCTTGGATTAATGCCTTTGTAACCCAATCAACTATAACTTTAAAGATATTGAATGAATAATCTGTTACCATTTCAAATTCTAAAGCATCGATATTAACCACAGCAATAACCTTTCCGTCTCTAATGATTGGTCCAACTAATAAAGGACACCCCTCTTCATCAATTATTTTCGAAGGTTTTAACGTTTTAGTTATTCTTTGATAGCACTCTAAATTTTCAACTTCAATGGATGTTGGAATCAACTCATCATGACCATGCTGTATTTTAAGTCTTAAGTACTTACCACTCTCGTCGACCGTGTAAATTGAAATCTCGGTAGCTTTAATATACTTATTAAGCAAATTAATGACTTCAGTATAAATTTCTTCTGAATTATGAGTCTCTAAGCTTGATGCGATTTCATATAATGATACTATACTATATTCTGCACCAACGACTCTTTTCCTAAGTTCTTCTTTAATAAATTTCAGTTTTTCATATCCATCAAGAAGTTCATCGTAAGAAGCCAACAAATTATCATATTCTAATTTTTTATTATTAGCTTTAAAATCATAATCATCTTTAAATCGTCCAAAAATTACAGCACTTAAAAAAAACATCAGTAAAAATTTGTAGTAAGAGAAATCAATTACAAACAAATATAAATCTCTTCCTATTGAATGATAAGCATACATATATGCAAGTATCGCAAGTAAAGCACTAAATACGCCTATATAATTTCCATATCTTAAAGAAATTGCAACCACGACTATCAACAGTGGTTGAATATTCATAAATAAGAAGTTCTCTCTTATAGGATTAATATAAAAGAAAATAAAATACACAATTAGTGTTAACAACACACTTTCAACTATGCCAAATATCGCCTTACGATTGTACATAATATTTCCTCCCTACGGTAAAATCCATTAACTACTTCTCCACAAATAATATTCTATCACATTATTTGTCAATTATGATAGAATATTATTTAATACCTTCATAAACAGCATATAGTGAAACAGACATTTTATCGTCTTTACACTTAACTGATTATTATATATGAATGATTGCAAAAACAGATGAATCAAAATCATTTTATTATAAATAAACTTCACTTGAATATTTGTCTCTTTTACACACTCAAAAAGAGGCAGTCGGAAAATAGAGATATTTGACTACTCCATATAAAATCATAAGTAAAACCTACCAATCAAGCTATATCAACAGCTGTCGATTTGGTAGGTTTTTATTTTTTAATAATATTTGCTTTTTTAGGGTACAACAAAAACACCTTCAATATGAAATTCATTAAATTTGATAGGCTATTGCTTAAGCTGCGTTGCCTTCGAAGTTTTTAAGCATATCGTGTTCATATCGGAAGTATTTATTTATATTTCTAGACATAGAATAAAGTAGTATTTCTTTTTTCACTTTTTCACTTCCACGTCGATGAAACCTTCTAAACTGATCATTTTCTTTCATATCTCCAAATGAACCTTCAGTCATTACTGATCTTATTTGCCTGTAAAGTATTCCAGTTTCACTTAGTACATTTTGTTCAGACCATTCCTTGAGATTATCCCAACGTACATTAACTTTCATAGTCTTATTTTTAGCTTGATGTTTTTCTGGATTAAATTTATAAAGACAGTTACTTTTGTGCTCGCAACCATTACAGCTCTCGCTGCTATAAACCTCAAAGATTCGCTCAAAACCATTAGAGCTATGGACTTCAGTCTTAACGTGGTTCAAAGTTCTTCCATCATGACAAACATACCCTTTAATGCTATTTCCAGCAGGGTCTATCGATTCAACAACATCCATGTTGTAATACTTACTAATGTTTTCATGGTATTTTCTTGTTTTCTTTTTTTCATGCTCCTGTAACTTTATAAAACTTTCTATTTGGTTCTCTTTTAGGTATACAAAATTCTTTTCGCTGGCGTAACCACTATCTGCTATAAACTCTTCAAGCATGCCTTTAAAATGTACTTTATGTTTTTCAACAATAGGAATAAGCGTATTATAATCCGTCCTATCATTACTTACATGTACATGAACTATAAAATAGTTTTCTACTGCAAACTGTAGGTTATAAGCAGCTTTTAACTGTCCGTTTCTCATATGATCTTCTTTCATTCTCATGAATGTTGCTTCTATATCTGTCTTTGAAAAGCTATTTCTATCCGTCCCCATTGTTTCAAAGTAATTCTTATATTTTAGAAGCCTTTCACCTTTTTCGAGAAATGACTCGTACAATTTCTGAAGTTCAGATTTTTTATTTCCTTTTTTATTAACAAAGATAATACCTTCTTCTTTAGCTATATCTGAAAGAATCGAAGCTGTTTTAAGCATATCTATTGGACTTATGCTATCGATCTCAAGAAGAGTATTATTTGAAATTTTCTTTTTATTATTGAGCTTTCGCTCTCTGTTATTTTTAATAACTTCCTTTACTTTTTCCTGTCCTTCAACGAAAAACATCTCTTTATTAGGAATGTTATATTTATTATCAAAGTTATTACTTTTCATGAAATTATTGAACTGATTAAAAAGTATATCGATTTGATCAAGTAGATTTACAACGCGATAATTGATACTTCCTCTCCAAACAAAAGTATACCTACCGGCGTTAGCCTCAATCTTAGTCCCATCTAAAAACAATTTATTCAAAGTTAAATAATTTTCTTTTTTCAATTTTCTAATGAACTGGTAGTGTAAGTCTTCAAGTATCTCTACTGTCAGCTTTTCATTAATAAAATCATAAAAGACATCTCGCTTGGGTTTTTCACCATTTGCAAGCCAGATAAATCCGATGTCTCTATTTAAACTTTCTACAATTTTATCTACTGAAAATATACCTCTCATGTTGGCATACAGAATAATTGCATATATCATTATTGGATTGTATCCTTTTCGCCCCTTTTTACTGTATTGACTAATCAAAGTAGTAAAGTTCATTTCCTCCAAAATTTTTTTAAGGGTATAGACAGGATCGTCATTAGGAATACGATTTTCATAAAGAAATATTTCAATTTTCTGTTGCCCAATTCCAAAATAATTATTATAATATATATGTTTCATACGTAGTTATATTATATCAAATATAGCGGAGAAGAGATGGCCTAGTAGCCATCTTTTTTCTTTTTTGTAAAAAAAAAGAACAATATGATTTCTCATACTGTTCTTCATTAGCTATCTATTTCCCGACAGCCCCTTTTCTAAACTAATCAATAATCTTTTTAAGTATCTTAAGCAATTAAACCAATTATCAAATATAAAACCGCTGCAAATCCCGCTGCCGTAAGGGCATATGGTAATTGAGTTTTAACATGATCGATATGATCAGCTGCAGCACCTGTAGATGCAAGAATAGTTGTGTCTGATAACGGTGAACAATGATCTCCAAACACACCCCCACCAGCAACAGCTGCAACAGTCGCTAAAACTATCATAGTTACTTCGTTTCCACTGAACGCAAAGGCTAACGGAGCCGCTATAGGCATAACTATTGCAAATGTACCCCAACTTGTTCCAGTTGAGAAAGAAATCAGTGCAGCTAATACAAAAGTTAAAAATGGTAGCAAATTTGGAGTCAACCAGTTTTCACTAATCAATATAATGTAATTTGCAGTACCCATTTCTTTACTTAATGCATTGATTGAATAAGAAAGTGCTAAAATTATAATTGCAGGCATAATTCCTTTCATACCTTTCATTGCAGTATCCATAATATCTTTAAATGGAACACCCTGAATTCTCATTATAATTCCTAAAATAACTGAAGCTGTTAAAAAGGCTTCCATAGTTTTTGCAGATCTAAATGCAATATATGTACCAATTGCAATTGATATTACTACTAATACCGGGAAAATAAAATCAAGGAATACATGAGTTTTAATACCTTCATATTTTGGAGTATCTGTTAATTCTTCACCAAGAAGCGGCACCGCTCCATCGCGAAGCACTTTACCTTCTTCCATTGCACGTTTCTCTGCTTTTTTCATCGGCCCGAATTCCGGAACAATTCCTGAAGCGATTAAACCAACCAAAACAACAGCTAAAATTGCGTAGAAATTAAATCCTACAGCTTTGGTAAATATAATCATTCCTTGTTCAGCTGTTTTAACGGGCCCTATCCCAACTAATAAACCTGAAATAAATACTGCCCATCCCGTAATAGGCACAAGTACACTTACAGGTGCTGAAGTTGAATCGGCTATGTAAGCTAATTTTTCTCTAGAAATTAGTTTATCATCAGATAAACTTCTCATTGTTGATCCGACAAATAACGGACTGAAGTAATCGCTAAAAAATACGAACATACCCATTACCCAAGCTGTTAATTGAATATTTTTTCTTGACATTTTTTTGTCTTTCATTATTTCTGTAAAAGCTTGAATAGCGCCAGTCCTTTGGAAAAATGCAATTAAAATTCCAATAAATAATTCAAGCAATAATATCCATGCAAAACTTGTCGTTCCAATAGACGTTTTAAGTAATTTTGGAAAAGCCAATAACCCTTCTCCAGTTAACATAACTCCGATAAATATTGCAGTAAAAAGCGAAAAAATTGTATTTCTTGTTACGAAAGCCATAATAATTGCAATTGTTGCGGGAACTAGTGAAATAATTCCCATTGTTGTTAAACCATCCATGTAATTTTCCTCCTTTAATTTGATTGTGATAGTTTATTATTATTTCTTAATTTTGGTTGTTGTAGCTTTAGGGGCAAAATCCAATTCAACCGTATCACCATATTTTAGAACTACTTCTGGCGATGTGAAGGGTCTTCCCTGAATTACACTTGTTTCTTCATGTGTCAAAATTCCATTATAAACAGTTAAGCTTCTACGTAAGAATCCATCTCTTCTCATAGCTTCTTTGAGTCCTAAATTAGCAATTGATGAAATATGCGGAAACATTGATGCAGCATATGCTTTTGAAACAGTATGCGGAGCAATCCCTGGAATATTGTCAACTCCATAGTGAACTACACCATCAACTATATAAGTCGGATTTTCATGTGTCGTTGGTTTATACGTTTCAATAGCTCCACCAACATCTGCACTTACATCCATGATTACGCTTCCTTTTTGCATATTTTTTAAATCTTTCTTATAAATAATATGATCAGTTCTATGTTTCGGCCATTTAACACAGTTAATGATTAAATCGACCTCATGCAGGACAGATTCAATATTTCCTCTGTTTGAAATCATTGTTGAAATATTGTTTTGTATAGAGTATTGGACCTCTCTAAGTATACCAATGTTAATATCAGCAATATACACATAAGCGCCAAGTGAAGTCAAAATTTTCGCAGCACCTTTACCTGCAATTCCAGCCCCTAAAACTAAAGCTTTTGCAGCTGGAGCTCCACCAATTCCAAATACACTTTGTCCACTGCCGCCAGATGTACTCAATAAATGATACGAACCTAACAACGCACCCAATTTACCTGCCGCCTCTGCATTCGGAGAACCGTATCTATGGCTATCTTCTGCTGTAATGCCGATAACCTTAGCTTTTAGCAGTTCATCAACTTCCTCTTTATTCCCAGCAGGATGCAGACAAGTAAATACAATTTGACCTTCTCTAAGCAATTCATATTCTTCAGGAACTATTTCTTTTACTTTAACAACCATATCCGATTGACTGAATATTGATTTATTATCAGGTGCGATTTTTGCACTGGCATCAATATATGATTGATTGTCAAAACCCGCCAATACTCCGGCGTTGTCTTGAATTAATATCTGATGCCCCATTATTGATAATTCTTTTACTTCAGAAGGTGTCATAACAATTCTCGATTCTCCTATTTTTACTTCTTTTAATACTCCAATAATCATGTTCTCACTCCTCGTATATATATGACTTCATATACTACTAATGCAATTTAAGTGCCAACAATATTAGTGAAATATTCAAATTCATTGCAAAATATAGCCATTTATTACTTAAATAATGTTAATAATTAAACAATATTGCCCAATGCATAACAAAAATTAGTGCTGATCTCATAACATACATAGAATATGTTACAAAATGAGCACTAATTGTTAAATTATGAGCATTATTTTCCAATTCCGTATTGATTCATTTTTCTTGAAAAAGTTTGTCTAGGAATTTCAATTAATTTTGAAGCTTTTGATATATTTCCACCAGATATTTTTAAAGCTTCATAAATCACATTTTCTTCAATTTCCTGAATGATATCTTTTAATGGTTTATTAGTTAAACACGCATCTTTTTCAACGCTATTCATTTTTAACATTTTCAATTTCGAAGCTATATGTCTATACTCTAGAACTTCTTCATCTTCTCCAACTTGGGTTAAGCCAAACTGAATAATATGTTCAAGTTCTCTTACATTCCCTGGCCAATCATAATTTTGAAGAGTTCTATAAAGTTCTTTTGAAAGTTTTGCAATTCTTTTATTATAAAGTTGATTAAATTTACTAATAAAAAATTTAATTAAAATTATAATATCTTCATTCCGTTTCCTAAGTGGTGGTATCGCAAAATATAATACACATAAACGATAGTAAATATCTCGCCTTAGTAATCCAGTCCGAATCAATTCAAGCGGATCTTGATTGGATGCCGAAATTATTCTGACATTGATTTTCTTTTCGTTTTTCCCACCAACACGTCTAATATAACCATCTTCTAACACCCTTAACATTTTAGATTGTAAATGTTTTGGCATAGAATTCAATTCATCTAGAAAAAGGGTACCATTATCAGCTAATTCAAATAATCCCGGAGCATCAATCGCACCAGTAAAACTTCCCTTTACAGTACCAAATAAAATACTTTCTAGTAGGTTCTCTGGAATCGCAGCGCAATTTTGAGAAATAAACGGCCCTTGACACCGATTACTTTCATTATGAATTGCATGAGCAAACAATTCTTTTCCAGTTCCAGTTTCACCGTATATAAATGCTGGGGCATCCGAATTTTTGAGATGCCTTATTTGATTTTTCAAATCTACTATTTGTTGATTATTACTGATTATATTATCCAGTGTATATTTAGCTTTATTAGTACCTAATCGATTTTCAGCTTTTACTTGATTTTTAAAAATATCGTAATCGATATTCATGATTTTTTTTTGAACTGCATCAATGTTTGTTATATCTTTAGAAAGTTCTATTGCTCCAACCGTTTTATTGTCAATAATTATCGGAAAAGAAATATTCATTGTTTCAATTAATTCATCATGTTTATTAATAATTTTTTGATTTTTTCTCTCAACAATTTTTTGCGTTTCATCGAATTGAATAATGTACTATCTTGATTATTAATATTCGTAAAAACATCTTCTAATTTTTTTCCAATAATATCTTCTCTCCCCATGTCTTCCGGGTAAAAACTAGGATTGTACTTAACAGAATACTGAATAACACCTTCCGAATCAACTATTGTTATTCCATCTATGTATTTCATCGACTTCAAGAAATTTTCTTTCATATTACCCTCCTTAGAAACATGCAATATTATCTACTAACAGACTATATCCCCTTTATTATTTCTTCCGCCAAGCGCTTGTTTATATCAGCTTGCAAAAGTAAATATATTAATAACTCCAATTGATTTTCATCTTTATTCATTAAATCCTTTGTTTCATCAAATACTTTCTTATGAATATCATTGAACCGTCTATAAAATTCATCCGTTTTCATATTTACCTCAAACATTTTCTCAATATCATTTATAGAAATAATATTCTTAAGAAAATAAACCATAATCATTTTTGCCATATGGTCTCGATTATACTTTTTCTTTATCGGTTTTTCTATTATTCCAGCCTTTACATAGTTGTTGATCATAGTTTTAGTCAGAATTTTATCGTTATCATCTTCTTTAAACACTTTCATCCGATTTTCCAAATAACTGGTTACCTGATCCATATATAGTTCTATTTCGGGAATATCTTCATATTTTATATCTTTGAAATCAAGCATATTATCTCTCCTTTTTACCATTATATAGTATTCGATACTATTTCTCAAAGTTTTCATCACAATCTATTGACATATGCACATTATGTGATTATTATAAATGTATGAGATAGTATTCAATACTATATGCGGAGGGAAATTTTATGAAACTAAAACTTAGAGAACCAATTAATTCAATAACCCATTTTGTCGGCGCACTTCTTTCACTCATCGGATTAATACTTCTACTTAAAGTCTCGATCGAATCTGGTGATATTATCAAAATTTTATCATCAATAATATTTTCACTTGGCTTATTCGGACTTTATTTAACTTCATCTATCTACCATGGAGTTTATACAAAACTCATATTTTTTAGAAAACTAGATCATATCATGATATATTTTCTAATTGCAGCTTCATATACTCCGATATGCCTTATTACTTTAAAAGGCCGAGTCGGTTATATCATGATTTCCATCATTTGGTCTCTTGCAATAGCAGGAGGAATAATAAAGATTTTTTGGCTTAACGCACCTCGCTGGCTCTATACGAGTTTTTATTTAATCTTGGGTTGGGCGGCAATATTTATATTTTATCCGCTATATAAATCACTTCCTACAACAGCATTGTTGTTATTTATCAGCGGAGGTTTGCTTTACACGATAGGTGCAATCATATATGCGACTAAATCAAAGAAACTCAAGATATGGAAATTTGAATTTCATGAAATTTTTCATATTTTCATATTATTAGGTAGTGCTAGTCACTTCTTATTGATATATAAATTTGTAATCAGTTGAACACAAACAGGGCACTGAATTATTTTCAGCACCCTGTTTTTTTATTTTCTATGTGAGAATCTTATATGGGAAATATGTTTTTCTCTACGCAACTTTTTCTTCTGCTAATGCCGTTGTTTCTTCTTTAGGCGGCATCAAATAACTGAATCCAACGAAAACAATCAAGCTTACAAGAAGTCCTGGAATAATTGCATCTTGACCAAAGAAAGAAACAATGTCTTGTTGAACTAATATTACTGTTAAACTACCAAGCACTACTGAAGCCAAAGCACCTGCAGTACTTGCTTTTTTCCAATAATGACCCACGATGTAAGGGAAAAACGCACCACCAGCCCTCAAAGTAAACGAGAACATCAAAACAGTGATGATACTCTTAGTATTCGTCAACGCAACCGCCAACGATAGAACACCGACAAATACCATAGA
Source organism: Bacillota bacterium (assembly GCA_034721975.1). GTDB lineage: Bacteria > Bacillota > Clostridia > Peptostreptococcales > Acidaminobacteraceae > DAOURC01. The sequence goes on along the minus strand of JAYENG010000168.1, from coordinate 1,202 downwards.
CATTTGAGCTACTCTTAAAACCTTCTTATCGTCGGCATTTTTATTAATATATACTCTATAGATATCATTGGCAAAGATCGATCCGGCTCCTAATAAATCAGAATCGGCACTTGACATAGTTGCAGAAATCAAACCTGCAAACAAAAGCCCTACAAGAATAGGCGGCATTGTCTGCATAGCTAAAGTAGGAAGAGCATATCTTGCTCCATTCGCCATAATCGCACTACCATCTAGCAAGCCATTTTGAACCATCGCAAACGCTGTTAAACCCAATACAACAGGGATAAAAGCAAATACCAAGTTAACTCCACCGGCAATAAAAGAACCTTGAATTGCCGCTTTTTCATCTTTAGCAGCATAATACCTTTGAACCGCTTCCTGCCCAACTGCAAAAGAAGCTGTATACATGATTATCAATGAAACAATAGTTCCAATACCTATTCCGCCTGTTAATGTCATTCTTTCAGCAGGAACGGCCTTTACAACTTCACCCCATCCGCCAGCTGCATTAAGGGCAAATGGCACCGCAATCAACATACCTATTACTATTAAAAACATTTGGATAAAGTCTGTTAATGTTACTGCCCACAATCCACCGAGCACTGAATATATCGTTACAACTACCGAAACAATAATTACTGAAACCGTAAACGATAAACCAGTCATTACTGACAACACTACCGCTGATGCTGTAAACTGAATAGCCGTCAGACCGACTAACGGTAGAATCATGATAACAGCTGTAATAATTCCCGGTGCCTCACCATATCTTCTTCTAAAATACTCCGGTACCGTCTTGACTAAAGCGCTTCTTAACTTACCTGAGAAAAAGGCTAGGATAATAAATGTAACGGCCATAGCGATTACATACCACGAAGCACTCATACCCCAGTTGCCATATGCTTTTTCAACAACACCAAGAGAACTTCCTCCGCCAATCTCTGTAGCCGCCAAAGTACCAGCCATCATAATCGGTCCAAGCCTTCTACCAGCAACCATAAAATCTTCATTACTTTTAATTTTCTTTGATGCATACCAACCTATAAATAACATAATTCCTAAGTAAACAAATACAATCGATAATACAATAGTCTTCATTAATAGTTCCCCTCCATTAATAATTTCTTGGCTCTTTCTCATATTGTGTGGATTTAAATAATTAATGGCTAAGAATTACGATTATTAATTTCCAATTATGATAT
>JAYENG010000167.1:0-1826 GCA_034721975.1 Bacillota bacterium | reverse complement strand
TCCGAAATGATTTCTTTGCAAAATACTGTTGTTTGGTCACAAGTTAGTAAAGACAATAAAATACTCTGTACACAACGTGAAAACAAAGGAATTATAGACTAAAGTGGGAATTTTCAGGTGGAAAAATAGAAGAAAATGAAACTGATGAGTCAGCATTGATACGAGAAATTAAAGAAGAATTAAGTTGTAATATTAATGTAGATTCATATTTTATAGAAGTTAGATAGAAATAGTTTGACACTGCAGAAGTAAGTAAGGGAGCAAGAAATGAAATATAACTATGATGAAATAGAAAAACTAGAAGCTTCAGTTGGTGGTTATTTTGGAACATCGTTTGATGTGACTATCGATTTTAAATTGAATTTATTTGAATGGAGTAGTGTAGAACATTCCGTGGAAAGTATGCCTAAAAGCAAAAAAGGACACATTGATTTTACTAAGGTGGAAAAATCAAAATTTATCGCTACAAATATATTGTGTTGGAAAGATAGATATGAAAACGAGTTAAGAATAATGGATGGAACTAGTTGGGGTGTTAAAATAACATTTAAAGATCATCTCATACAAAAATCAGGGAGTAATTCTTTTCCAAATGAATGGAGTTTATTTTGTAAATTTATTGAAGAAATTACAGGAGAATCATTCAGATAATATATTTAATAAAAAGGAGCTGGAATATGATCAAAGAAAGTGGACCAGTTATAATAGATGATGTTGAAAGTAGAAAACTTGAAAATATAAGTGTTAATGAGTTTGGTTTTGATGAAGCGACTTTGCAAAAATTGTGTTATGATAATCCAACGATATTACCAATTAGAGAAATTGAATTGATTTATGAAGATATGGTACCTATATGTATGGAGCTACAAGTAAAATCAGGATACTGCGATATTATTTATATTAACAGAAATGGATTAATTACAATTGTCGAAACAAAATTATGGAAAAATCCTGAATCTAGAAGAAAAGTAATAGGACAAATATTAGATTATGCTAAAGATGTATCACTTATGGGCTTCAGCAATTTTGAAGAAAGGTGTTTATCGGCAAGAAAAGGTAATGAAAAATCTATATATGAAATCATTTCGCAATATTATCCTGATGTAGATGAAATTGAATTTATTGATCAAGTAATTAAGAATTTACGAAGAGGAAGATTTTTATTGTTAATTATTGGTGATGGAATAAGAGAGAATGTGCAAGAAATAGCGAATTTTATGGATCATACGACTAATATGAATTTTACGTTGTCGTTGATAGAAATGCCAATATATGAAATTGATGAAAAGACTAAAATAGTAATACCTAAAGTAATGATGAAAACAAAGCAGATAGAACGTGAAGTAATTATTGTAAAAGATTCTAAAATAAAAATTGTCGATTCAAGTAAAATAACTACTTTTCCAAAATCCGCTAGTGAAAGTGAATTTTATGAAAGACTTAAGAATAATATAGGAACAAAGATGGCATTAGAAGTTGAAAATATGCTTAATCAATTTGTATTAGATCATGACATGATAATAACTCTTGGACGTGGTAAAAGAATATCAATAAATTTGAAAGATCCAAATGGTAGGTATAATTTTGCTTCTATTCAAGAAACGGGTGAAGTTTGGTTTTATGGAATTGTTATAAAAATGAAAGATGATGGATATCAAAGTATTGCGGAGAATTATCTTAATAAGCTTTCAGTTATTCTTAATGCAGAATATGACAAAAAAATGAAAATATGGTATTGGTGTATAAAAAGAAAAGGTAAATATTTAAATGTAAGTGAATATGTAAATAAAAAAGATGAGTGGGAAGAGTTAATAAGAGAATCTCTA
>JAYENG010000166.1:0-1833 GCA_034721975.1 Bacillota bacterium | reverse complement strand
CGTCTATTTAAAAATATTATTACCAAACTGCGGCGAAAAGCCAGATTAGCAAAATAAATTCACATTTAAGGGAAATTAACAAAGTTCAATTTAAAAACAATGCAGTCCTATTCAAAAAGTGTATATCCGATGGTGATTATCAACAATCAAAGGGAATCAGATCCGAGCAAAGAATTCCAACAGGCAAGATTCAAGGATTTAGAAAATTTGATAAGGTTAAGTATTTGGGGTATGAATATTTCGTTAAAGGTAGAATGAGTACCGGGTATGCAATTCTCATGGATGTCAAGGGAATTAAAGTTGCTCTGAAACCGAATACTGAAGTTCAATAAGATGGGAAGAACACAGGCGAGGAAATCACAGTTTATATCTCAGGAAACCATTCGGAATATCTCTAAAGGTGCATTTGATGTTTGTTTGCAAATAACATAAGTATCTATTGCTTGTAGTATAGGAAACGTCATCAAAGAGATAATTGAGAAGCACATCCAAAGCAAGGTTAAGAACAAGCTTGCATCAACTACCTTAATAGGAGTAGTAGTTTTACGCCAAAGTTTATAAAAATTGACATGATATGAAAAATAGAAGCTTGATGTTCTATGGTCATAGATGATAGAATAATGTGAACTACCCACTACCCTGAAGGGATAGTAGTTTTACGCCCAATTTTATAAATTATAAAAAAATAATATGCCGTTATTTGATTCATGTACAAAATAATACTTTGGAGGGGGAGGTCAATATGTTTAATCTGACTGCATTTTTATCGTATGTTGTTGTCGTCACATATACACCTGGACCAAATAATATCATGTCTATGGCTAACGCCAGTCAATATGGATTTAAAAAAACTCTAAGATTTATGTTTGGAGTTTTAACAGGTGGTTTTTTCTTGGTTTTATCAAGTTGTTATTTCAACCTCTTGCTTTTCAATCTGATTCCACGAATAAAAACTGTAATGGGAATCATTGGAGCTGCATATATGATGTACCTTGCAATAAAAATAATGAAATCAAAACCAAGTGGTGATAATGATAATAAAGGATCTTTAAATTTTAAAACAGGAGTTTTATTACAATTTATTAATCCGAAATTTTTATTATATGCTGTTACAGTAACTTCAAATTTTATTGTTCCTTATTATAACAGTCATTTTCAACTGATTATGTTCTCTGCATTTTTAGCTGTTACAGGGTTTTCTTCATTGGCTTTATGGGCTCTCTTTGGTTCGGGATTTAAAAAATTCCTAAGTGATTACCATCGTCCATTCAATATTGCAATGGGATTGCTGCTTATGTACAGCGCAATATCAATTTCAGGAATAATGCATATGTTTAAATAAAAATTAGTAAAAATATAATATATGTGGCTCTTTCTTATTTAGTGTGGATTTCTTTATTTGATATGAAGTCTTTTTGTAGCATCACAAAAAAGGCAATTTCAATTCGGCCTAGGATTCACGCAGCGATGCTCGGCGGACATACATTGGCTAAAGAAGAGATTGAAAAAACATCGGAATTTTTGTTTCCAAAACCCATCTCAAGAGCAAGAATAATAAGCTTAAAATTATTTGCCGGCTTGAGTACCATATTGCTGTTGAACATATTTATGGCAATCACAAATATAATATTTGTGAATATGAACAATACAGGAAACTCTATCACTAGAGAAATCGTAATACTGAATATATTGATGTTTTTGCTGCAAGTCATGTTTTTGCTTCTAGGTACGGCGATTTCGGCTATAACTAATAATAACAAGACATCAGGAGCTGTGGCGACGGGTGTAATATTATCGACTTATTTTTTATCTGTAATAATCGGGCTTAATGAT
>JAYENG010000165.1:0-10635 GCA_034721975.1 Bacillota bacterium | reverse complement strand
AAATAATCTTTCAATCTTTTCACTCCCCGTATTTTTTTACAATATCTGTTAATATTTCCATTCCTTTTTGAATCTCTTCTTTTGAACTATGCGTAAAATTTAGTCGAAAGTGATTTTCACCTTCAGCAGCTTCAGAAAAGAAAAATTCACCCGGAATAAAATCCACTCCCCTTTTCACGCTCTCAGAAAGCATCTCCTTTAAAGAAATATTTCCAAGAACTTCACACCAATAATAATATCCACCCATAGGTTTCACAAAATTTATACTATCTTTTGCATAGCTTAGATACTCTCCCATAATATCTCTTTTATCAAGGTACAAACTCCTCATTTTATCGAGATGGTCATCATAATAACCACGGTTTATGAATTCCCCAATTATATGTTGAGAAAGAGTATTGGCATGAATATCAACAAATTGTTTTAATAAAACCAATTTTTTAATCACATCTTCATCAGCTGCAACATAACCAATGCGAAATCCCGGAGAAATCGTTTTGGAAAACGTACCGATATATATCACGAAATTATCATGATCCAACGATTTTATTGTAGGCATATACTTCCCATAATAAAGTTCACCATAGGGGTCTTCTTCTATAATCGGCGTCCTATATTTTTTGGCCAAATACAACATATCTTTCCTGCTTTGCAAATCCATTAAATTTCCAGTCGGATTTTGATAATTCGGCAAAAGATAAATAAATTTTATGTCGTTTTTTTTCAAATTGTACTCGACATGATTCAAATCCAAACCATTTGATTTAAGATTAGAATCAATCAATTTTGCACCGGCTTTTTTAAAAAGCTGTATCGCTCCAAAAAATGTCGGGTTTTCTACTAATATTAAATCTCCAGGTTTGATAAAAGTGCTTATCACCAAATTCAAACCTTGTTGCGCACCTGATGTCACCATGAGTTCATTGTTCAAAACCCTTATTGATTTTTCTTCATATAGATAACTTTTTAGTATTTTTCTGAAATTTTTATCTCCACGAACTGGAGTCTGAAAAAAAACATCTCGATTTTTCATTAAAATATCATTCGTTAAATTTTTTAAAGTCTCATATGGGAAGTCCTTTTTAGAAGGAAATCCTCCCGATAATGAAATCAAATTTTTTTCTTTAACATCACTCATTATTTTTGCCATGATATCAATGGAATTTTCAAAAGAAAAATTACCTGCCACTCGATCCCAGTACATTTCATGAAATAGATCTTGATCATTTTTTATGTTTTGATTATAAATTACAAAAGTTCCTTTACCTACCTTCGAATCAATCAAATCGTCATCCTTCAACTTTTCATATGCTTTGATTGTAGTATTTCTATTGACATCCAAAGTTTGCGCCAGTTTTCTTTCTGAAGGCAAAATAAAACCACATGGGTACTTGCCAGTTATAATCCCTTCTTCTATTTGAATTTTAATCTGAAGATATAATGGCAAATTATTACTTCGATCTATCCTTATTTTCATAATAAAACCTCACTTTTAGTATACCAATACTCAATTATTAGAAAAGAACCAATGCGTTAATAATGGACCCCTCCAATAGCATATCAGATTTTTACAATTTTATTCTATTTTTCGTTGCATATTCAATCAGTATGTTGTATCATTAGGTAGGTGTTTATGAAAACACAATCTACATAACTTATGTAAATATTTTTTTGGAGGAATTTTAAAATGGAAAAAGGTACAGTAAAATGGTTTAACTCAGAAAAAGGATATGGTTTCATAACTGTTGATGACGGAGAAGATATATTTGTTCATTTTTCAGCAATCGAAGCTGATGGATTCAAAACTTTAGACGAAGGTCAAAGAGTGGAATTTGAAATTATCGAAGGCGACAAAGGCCCTCAAGCTAGCAAAGTAAGCAAATTATAATTGCTGGTAAACTTCTATTTTTCTTAAAGTAACAAAAAAGTGAAATATCTGAAATAGAATTAAACAGGCTGCCAATATGGCAGCCTTTTATATTTACAACGCAACATCTCTACTGATTATATCCTCATAAGACTGTCTTTTGACAATCACCCTCTCTTTTCCTCCGCCTACCAGAACAACAGCTGGAATCAACATTCTGTTGTAGTTGCTAGCCATCGAAAAATTATAAGCTCCTGTAGTATGAATTATTAGATAATCTCCCGTTTCAATCTCAGGCAAGTTAATATCTTTTACCAAAATATCGCCACTTTCACACGCTTTTCCAGCAATTGTGTATAGATGGTTTTTTTCTTGACCATATTTATTGGCGATATCCGCTGAATAAAGAGCCTTATATAGCGAAGGTCTGATGTTATCCGCCATTCCACCATCTACTGCCGCATATGTTCTAACATCTTCTATTGATTTAACAGCCCCGATTTTATATATTGTTATACCAGCCGGTCCTATAATCCACCTACCTGGCTCTATAATCACTTGAGGTCTTTGCAGATTCGCTTGTGTGAATTCATTTTCTATCGTTTTCATAATCTCAGATAGAATTTTCTCGATGTCCAGAGGTTGTGTATCTTTTTGATAAGGTATACCGAATCCTCCACCTATATTGAGAATTTCAGTGGAATAATTATACATATCCTTTGTCCATTCAATCAAATCAAAAATGATTTTAAATGCATTTATATATGTCATATTATCAAATAGTTGTGATCCGATATGATAGTGGAAACCTTTTAAATCGAGTGAATCTTCGCTAAGAATTCTCGGTATGATGTCATTCTTCAACGATTCATCAATCTGAAAACCAAACTTTGTGTCTCTTTGACCTGTTATAATATACTCGTGAGTTTCTATGTCTGTTAACCCGGGTGATAATCTCAATAAAATATCTTGTGTTTTATTCTCTTTTTTTAAAATCTCGACAAGCAGTTCAAGTTCATGCAGGTTATCTACAACGATTTGCCCAACACCATAATCAATCGCCATTTCAAGTTCTCTTCGGGTTTTATTGTTTCCATGAAAAAATATTTCTTTAGAATCAAATCCCGCTTTCATAACTGTAAATAATTCTCCACCAGAAACAACATCAATCCCTAAACCTTCTCTATTGATAATCTGTGCCATAGCTAGTGATAAAAAAGCTTTACTGGCATAAAGAACCTTTACATCTTCATATTTATCGATAAAACATTTTTTTAAGGTATTAATATTTTCCATGATAATATCTTCACTCAATACATATAAAGGTGTTTCGTGTTTTTTTGCTAATTCAACCGTATCGACGCCTCCAAAAATATAATGATTATTTACTTTCATAAATTTCCTCCTCGTTTAAAGAACTTCTACCTAATTATAAAAGCAACAATCATACCAATTATCAAATATTATATTTTTTTGTTTTTTCATAGAAGGCAGTTTTTTTTATGTTCAATAATTCCATAGCTTTCTTTTTATCTCCATCAACTAATTCCAACACTTTTTCAATAAGTTTTTTCTCATTATTCGTTGTATTTTGTTTCAAGTCAAAAGTATTGGCATCACTATCTTTAACAATATCGAAATCATCAGCTGACAACACTTCATGATCAACCATATTAGCAGTCCTTTCAATGATGTTTTCAAGTTCTCTGACATTTCCAGGCCATGAATAATTGGACAATAAAATAATAGCATCTTCCGAAATATCCAAATATTCTTTGAATGTATTATTCCTGATTTTCGGAATGATATTATGGACCAACAGTGAAACATCTTCTTTTCTCTCTCTTAATGCCGGAATATATATAGGAAAAACATTTAATCTATAGTATAAATCTTCTCTGATTATTTTTTCTTTTACTGCACCATCCAAAGATTGATTAGATGCCACGATCAATCGAAATTCCACTTTAACTTCTTCTGTCCCGCCAACTCTGTAAAAGCTTCTGTTTTGCAACACATTAAGAAGTTTAGATTGCATAGGAAAAGAAAGTTCCACTATTTCATCCAAAAAAAGCGTGCCCTTGTTTGCAAGCTCAAAAAAACCTTTTTTCCCTAAAGCGTTCGCACCTGTGAAAGCTCCTTTTTCATATCCGAAAAATTCACTTTCAAATAGATTTTCCGGTATAGCGGAACAATTGACTTCGATAAATGGATTTTTGGAAAAAATAGAATTTTTATGAATCTTTCTCGCCAGCAAAGATTTTCCCGTTCCACTTTCACCCGAAAGAACTACATTTGATTTAGATTGAGAAGCCTTATATGCCAACTCTCTCACTTTAATGATTTCTCTGCTGTTTCCAATGAAATCCATTTCTTCATATTTTTCAGAATAACTCATCTTGCTTTGCAACTTATTTAGCTCTTTCAAAATCTTTTCTTTCGATAATATCAAAGATCTATACTCTGAAACATCTTCAATTCGCATCCAAGCTCCTTTTAAATCGGAGAATATATCACATATCAAAGGCTTGCCGTTGATAGTGATAGACTGTTTCAACAAATCATCACCCTTACTCTCAGCTATAGATTTGAATTGTCTGATAATCTCACCGCTATGAAGAGCATCAACAGATTTACCTTCTACATCTAAACCTTTATTGACGCTTTTTTCAATAAAATGCTTACCTTTCAATATTTCTCTAATGCTTTCTCCTCTGGCAGTATAACCGTATTCTTGATAGAATTTTATTTTGCCTTCAGGACTTATAATAACCATATGTCCAAAGGAAAAAATATATTGAATAGTCAATACTATAGAATCTACTTCTATCATCAACTCTCTTTTAATAGGGTTGATTGATGCTTTTATCTCTCTATTGTTATATTTGTTCGAAACCTCTAATCGTTTTTTTCCTTTGGAAAAAACGAAATCAGCACTATTCCCGATATAGATAAATCCTTCACCAAATTTTATTTCTTCTTCTATGCCCAAATTCAACAGATCTTCTTCGCTTAAATTACCATCGTCAAAACCAAGAGCATTATCAACGATAACAACACAATCATCTTTTTCAATATAACCCGATTTATGTCCAAGAGTATTTTTATTTATTATGCCAAAAATCTCTTTCGCTTTGGCATTGTATTCTAGAATATTTCCACTTTCATCAATAGCTATATATCCATCCGTGCTAAAATTAAGAATTTTTCTCAGTATTTCCAATTCTTCAACATCTCCCTTATCGATCTTTTCATTTCTTCAAAAAATTCCGATCCGTTTTTTCTCGCATAAAACATCTGTCCAAAATTTTCCGCACCATAAGAGTTGTTTTCTTTAAACAATTTTTCTTTTTCATTAAACATTTCTTTTATTTCTTCATCACTAATTTTTCTGTATTTTTCATTGAACACAACAAATTTTTCATCAAATCTATCTCTACGATTTCTCTTATATTCCTCTTCATAGTATCCCAAAGTCAATAGACTTATGGGAAATGCATATTTAGGCAAATCAAGCAATTCTCTGTGCGTTTCATAATTTTCCAATATATCACCTATATAACATGAGCCTATTCCTAATGATTCAGCAGCAATCACAGCGGTTTGCGCTGCAATCAATGCATCGCTTATAGAAAGCATCAAATCCGGCATCGAAGGAGATGAATACTCTCCATTTCTTTTTTCCTCAAATTCTTTAACTTTAGACATATGAAAATAGCGATGCCATTTTTCCATATCGGCTATAAATAACAAAAGAACAGGCGCAGTTGCAATAAATGGCTGATTATCACAAGTTCTACTTAATATTTCTTTTGTTTTTTGATCCCTTATCACGATTACCGAATACATCATCATGTTTCCTGCAGTAGGAGCTCTCATCGCACTATGCAGTATTTGATTCAAGGTATCATCATCAATATCTCTTTTGTCGTATTTTCTTAGAGATACCCTGTTTTCAATTATATTCAAAGTATCATTCATCGATATTCACCATTTCTTTTTCCTTTTTAGTTAAAGAATCATAAACAATCAGATATGACTGATTGATAAGATCAATTGTTGTTTCATCATCAATTTCTTCAATGTAAATAGTATTCCAATGTTTTTTATTCATGTGATACCCGGGAATAATTGTATCTAGGTACTCCATCCTCAGCATTTCATTCACAACCGGTTCATTCTTAATATTGATACTTGGTCTCTCCTCATGACTGTTCATCAATCCAAACATCTTATTTCCAACTTTGAACACCATTACATCCGGACCGAAAGGATAAGTTTCCTTCGAGCCTCTCAACTTCAGGAAAATATCTTTTACATCATTAATATCCATCAGCGATCAATTCCCTCACGCGACAAAACTCCTTGCTCGTAATAATGTTTTATTTCTTTCATTTCGGTAACTAAATCTGCATATTGATATAACTCCGGAATGCAGTATCTTCCTGTCAATATCAATTCCGTTTTTTCGTTTTTATTTTTAATCAGATTTATTATCTGCTCACTTGTTACCATCTTATAATAATGAGCTATAAAGATTTCATCCAATATCACCAAATCATATCGCCCTTCTTTGACCACTTTTAAGGCTTTCTCATATCCTTCCAAAGCTCTTTTATAATCATCCTCGATAGGATCCTTATCTATAAAGCAATCAACTCCGTACTGCTCGACGAAAATTCCATCAAGAAGCTTTTCAATCTTTGTTTCCGAGTACTTCATTCCTTTGATAAATTGTCCTACATAAACTTTCTTGCCTATCATCAGTGTTCTCAAAGCTACACCAAAAGCAGCTGTTGTTTTTCCCTTGCCATTTCCTGTATATATATGTACATATCCTTTACTCATCTTTCATTACCACCTTTTCTAGAATTCTCCCTATGGATTCTTTAAATACCATAGTTGCCAGAGAATCATATTTTGTCTCGGTCTTATTTATAATCACAAGATTTTGTCCATTGAAATATCTGATCAAACCTGCAGCTGGATATACTTTAAGGGAAGTTCCCCCAACAATAAGCAAGTCGGCCTTAGAAACGTGATTTATTGATTTTTCCAATAATATTTGATCTAATGGTTCGCCGTACATGACTACATCAGGTCTGATCTTCCCACCGCATTCATCGCATAGAGGAACACCGTCATTATCGAGTATGAAATTCACATTAAATTTTTTGCCGCATTCTTGGCAATAATTTTTATATAGCGACCCATGAATTTCTATAACATTTTTACTTCCCGCCATCTGATGAAGTCCATCGATGTTTTGTGTTACAACAGCCTTCAAACTCGCTCTTTTCTCTAATTCATACAATGCTTTATGCGCAAGATTCGGCATTGCATCTGGATGGATTAAATTATCTCTATAATACTTATAAAAGGCATCTGTTTGAGAATTGAAAAATCCGATGCTCAATATTTCTTCAGGAGGAACATTATAATTTGATTTCTTTGAATAAAGACCCTCAGTCGAGCGAAAATCCGGAATATCACTCTCTGTTGAAGTGCCTGCTCCTCCCAAAAAAACAATATACTTACTCTTATCAACAATATCTTTTAATTTATTGACCTTTAAAATATCCATTAGAAATTCATCCGTTTGATTTTTACATTTTCAAGCGCATTTATTTCTTCCTCTAAATATTCAGCTGCAACCTTGTCTTTTCTTTCAATCAATTCCAATAAAATCAATCCCTCGTCACTGCATCCATCGCCAGCATCGTGAAGGCCAAGTCTCGACTTGATGATGCATCCATACTTGGTTAATATTTCTTGCACCTTGACCGCATCCCCTGATCTATGATTCACCTGTATTCCCACGATGATTCTCACTATTACACCTCCCCGCATTTAAATTTTATCGAAGATATCGCCAAAAATATCGCCAATTGTAGTTTTTTCTTTTTCCTCATTTTCATATGATTCAACTACAGAATCTTCATCAAAAAACAAAAAGCTGATTTTTTCGTTTTCAACATCGATCTTTTCAATCTCCACTGTTATTTCATCATCTAGTTGATACTTTTTATTGCCGAGTTCACTCTTATGTATATACCCAATAACACCTGTCTCTAATTGCACCAATAATCCAGAATTTATATCTTTGAAGACTTTTCCGTAAACTACATCCCCTATTTCATAATCATCCAAAACAGTATCCCATGGATTGACAGTGATATCCCTAAGAGATAGAGATATCCTTCTTTTTTCTTTATCAAATGATTTTATCTGAACTTTTATTTTATCTCCTACACTTATTATTTCTTCCATGTCTTTTATTCTAATCCAAGAGGCATCTTTGATATATAAATATCCCATAGCTGCACCTAAATCTATCAGCGCTCCAGATTTAAATATTTTATACACATTCCCATCAATTATTTGATCGACTTCCAAAATTTCAAAGAATTCCTTTTCTTTCTTATCCCTTTCGATTTCCAATAAAGCACGTCTTGATACAACTAAATTCTTGTCATGCAAATTCCAATCGTTTATCAAGCAACTAAGCTTCTTATCAATATACTCGTCAGCATTTTCAACATATTTGATATCTATCTGAGAAAATGGCATGAATCCTCTCAGTCCCTTGAAATCGACTCTCAAACCACCCTTTATAATCTCTTTAACCGACACTTCTATAACTTCTTTATTTTCAAAGCTTCTATCAAGGTCTTCCACCGTTTCTATCTCTAAAGCCCCTTTTCTTGATAATACTATCTGTCCGTTTTCATCATCTATCTTTAAAATCTCAAAATTGATTTTTTCATCGACATTTAATTTTTCTTCTTCAATCTCCAACCTATCTACAACTCCATCGTACATATGACCTATAGAAACGATGACATCATCAATTCCAATAGAATATATTGTACCTTCAACAATCATTCCCTCGTCAAGTTTTATCGTATTATCATCAAATTCTTTCATAAGTTCTTCCATATTTTTATCTTCCATAAACAATCACCTCTTAGTATCAGTATATCAACTTTTCCGTAAATGTGGAAATAAAAAAACTGCTAAATAATACGATTAACAGTTTTTACATCAAGCTGATTATTTTTTATTTTTTTCTTTTCCTACATTCAAGACAATGGCATTCGTAGGACACCTTTTTGATGCTTCAATTACAGTCGGTCCAAGAATGTAACCTGGTTTGACAATTGCTTTTTTATCTATTATTTCGAAATCATCAGGTGAAATCTTAGAGCAAATGCCACATCCTATACAATACTCTTCAATAATCTCGAGTGGCGGCTTTTCTTCTCCTGAATTTATTGTCAAAACCTCTTCTATACTGACAAACTTTTGAACGATTTGACTCATGATCAATATAGCTGCAACAGTCAATACCCACCTGAGAGCCATGAAATCAAATCCCAAAAACTTAACTTCATTAATCAACATAGGAACTTTTATAACTGCCCAGGATGATATTATTATTACTGCATTTCCTACACTTGCTCCTTTGTCCATCAAAAGTCTGACTATTGGAAAAGATGCATAAATCGGTCCTGCAGAAATACTGCCAATAACAAAAGAGAAGAAATATCCCCTTTTCCCTGAATCTTTACCTAATTTATTAAGAATAACCTCTTTGGGCACCCATGCATCAATTACAGTCGCAAGCAAAATTATCAATGGAAGAACTTCAAATAATTCTTTAAAGTAAATGAAAGTATAATATGCTACTGATTTCAACTGATCAGGTTGCATTATCGCAACGAAAATATATAAAGCCACACCTATTGAAAAAAGTGCGTTCTTTTTAGCAAAATTTATTATCTTCATAGTATTACCCCCATTATCACCGCTATGGTTATGGCTAAAATAAAACTAAGTGCATTTCTAATAAAGGTAAACTTTTTCCCGAATTCATTTATTTCAATCTTCATAGTCGCAACTCCAACCATTGTAAGAGTCGTTAAAAATGCTGTAATGACCATGATATTGGCACCTTGTTCTTGTAGAGCCGCTACTAGTGGAAAGGCGATAAATGCTGGAATTATTGTAATCCCCCCAACAGCTGATGCGCCTAAAACGGAAATAAAGAGATTACTATTGTTCCCTAGATATTTTGTGATGAGTTCCATTGGAATATACGCCATTATCACTCCTATTATCATCAGTATTCCAATAATATCTAGAATCATGCTCTTTACCATGATTTTGGATTTATAAAACGATTGTTTAGTCTTTTCCTTGTTTTTATGATAAGACCACCCGAGTCCTATAGTCGCTATAATCCAATATTTCAAAACCGCTATTGTCACAATATCAATCCCCTTTTATAATGACCCTATTGTAACCCACTACACGTTCAATCGTTTGTAACAATTGTTACAAACATGGAAAAGACCACGGATTCAACAACCCATGGTCATAAATGATTAATACATATTGTTAAAAAAGTTTTTTGACAATTGTTCTAAAAATTTCAGTGTGTGATCTTCTGTCGATTTTCTCGCTTCTTCTCGATTTCTATCTTTTATTGCAGTCGCCATTTCAATCAGCGAACTATTAAACCAATCATAGTCATCTAGTACATAATGAATAGATTGAAGAAATCTTGCAGTCTTGACATTCAATTCTTCAAGCATGTCGATAAGTATAAGATTTTTCGATGCATTTCTTACAATACTGTGAAATTTCTGGTCATCCTCAATGCATTTCTTATAGTCTTTGACAATATCGTACTTTTTAAATCTCTCGATGATTTCGAAAAGCTCATCGATTTCTTCATCTGTAGCCCTTTTTGAAGCAAGCTCTGC
>JAYENG010000164.1:0-10677 GCA_034721975.1 Bacillota bacterium | reverse complement strand
GGTGCGATGAATATCATCAAAGCACCTGTGATTGCTGGCGCTGCATAGCAGCAGGCTTTCAGCCCATGCGACTATACGTCCTGGCGTGGGACGGGGTGATGACACACCCCCTAGAACTCAAGGTCAAACTCCGATAGCAGAAATGCATTTCGGTTTAATCACTTGAGAATCCCCCGAATTTATTCGTGGGGAGTGTCAACTGTCTTGAATTTATAATATTTATCGATATTCTTCCCAAAAATAAAAAGCATCATCACTTTGAAAACTTTTTCATGAGATCTGTGATTGAATTTTCTAAATCCATCATTTTCTTTGATGTCTCCAAAAAATCCTTCTGTCTGAATCGACCGAATTTGTCTATAATGTAATAAATACCTTTTTCACTTTGGATATTTTTATGGGATGCTTCTTTAAGAGCATCCCATCGCTCATTGATTTTGATCACTTTATTTTTATCCTGATGTTTTTCTTCATTATATTGATAGAGACATTCTATTTTCTTATCGCAGCCGCTACAATCGTTTGATGAGTAAACTTCAAAAGTTCTCTCAAATCCTTTCGATTGACTGATTTCAGTTCTATCATAGGTGAGTTTTCTACCATCTGCACAGATATATCCATCATCAACTTTTTTCATATTTCGATATTTGCCGAGATCGTTTTGATAGGCCCTTGTTTTCATTTTCTCATGAGTCTGAAGCTTGATGTAACTAGCGATATTATGCTCATAAAAAAAAGAAGATTTTTTTCGCTACTATAACCACTATCTGCTGTAACTTCTTTAGGATAGGATTCCAAATATTTTTTATGCTTCTCCAGCACAGGAATGAGGGTATTATAATCTGTCCTGTCATTACTGATATAGTAGTGGATAATGAAATAATTTTCTGCAGCAATCTGTATATTGTAGGCAGGCTTCAATTGTCCGTTTCTCATATGTTTATTCTCATAAAAGTGGCTTCAATATCAGTTTTGGAATAACTGTTTCGATCCATTCCCATAACAGAAAATGCCTCTTTATATTTAAGGAGCCTTATTCCTAGCACTTCAACTTCTTCGTATAATTTTTGTAGTTCGGGTTTTCTTTGTCCTTTTCCAATTTAAGGGTATAGACCGGATCATCTTTGGGCAGACCTATTTGAGAAAGAGCCGATTAAAGTTGATAACCTGTTGCCTTTTTTCAAAAAAATCGTTATAATATTTATGCATTTTTTTGTTTTATAAGCTACATATTTTGCAGTGTGCAATGAGATTAAGATGGGTCTGGCCATTTTTTTCTTTTTTTTTTGCGTACAAAAATCCTCCTACTTATGTATTCGACATAGATAGGAGGATTTATTTTTGATTGCATTTTTTCACATACTTGAGCTATCTATTTCCCGATTGCCCCTTTATCATTTAAATTCTCTAATGTTTCTTTGCATAATCTATCCATAACTTCTTTTACAGTAGATATTCTATCGATCAGGTATGCATTGGCACCGACAAAAGCATAACCACTGTTGAAATTACCTTTTTCAGCGTTGATCAATGCATTGGCGATACAATAGGGAGCTTCACTTGGTACACATGGCTTCAGACAATTTGCAAAGCAATTGATCGGTTTTTTCTTGCCTTCTTTGACATCTTGTAAAAATTGATTGTGGATAGCTCTTCCCGGCATTCCGACAGGGGAGATGATGATTTCAATATCTTCCTTTTTACAATCAACATAAGATTGTTTGAATGCATCGGATGCATCACATTCTTTTGTCGCAACAAACAACGATCCGATTTGCACTGCAGATGCTCCGAGTTGTAACAGGTTTGCAATCTGCTTGCCATTATAGACGCCGCCGCCTGCAATTATCGGAATTTTTCTTTTGTACTTTTCTTGAAAAGGTTTTATTGCTTCAAGAACTTCTTCAAGGATATCTTCTAGAGTTGTTTTTCCTTCTAAAAGAACCTCTTTGCTGTATCCAAGATGACCACCGGCTAAAGGACCCTCTACAACTATGGCATCAGGAATGATATTGAATTTTTTATCCCAGGCTTTACATATGACCTTTGCAGTTCGACCAGAAGACACAATGGGAGCAACTTTTGTACTCGACCCGATTGTAAATTTAGGAAGAGCGAGTGGAAGGCCGGCACCGGAAAATATGATATCAGCTTTGGCTTTGACAGCTTCTTTGACATAATCTTCAAAATTATTGACTGCAACCATGATATTCACGCCTATGATGCCGCCGTTAGATATTCTCTTGGCTTCATTTATGTAGTTTTTCAAAGCTCTTAGATTAGCTTCCATTTTATTCTTGTAGTAATCAGGTTCTTTAAATCCGATTTCAACACCTGAAATAACACCTATTCCTCCATTGAGGGCAACATTGCCTGCAAGTGATGAAAGAGATATTCCAACCCCCATGCCACCTTGAACGATTGGTACTTTGGCGATTAAATCTCCAATTTTCAAACTTGGTAAATTCATAAATGCCTCCCAAAACTAAATTAGTACCAGATAATAATACTTGCTATCATTATAACTGATAAAGGGAAATAATTAAAGGAAAAAAATAAAAAACCTTGAAAATAGATTTTATACTATCTCAAGGTTTTCATGTAATGTATCAGAGATTCAACATGGTGATTTTTCTGCTGCTATGAACTGTTTATCAGCAAGACATTCAAGTGCTTTTTCAAGCTTTCTCTCATTCACCATTATCACTGCACCGGTGCATCCCATGCCGCTTTCGGCATAGATGCCACTAGATTTAAGACATGCAACAGCATCTTCAAGTTCCATGATGTCTATTCCTGATATTGAAGCGGTCACAATTTCTTTCGGAACTTCTTTAATGGTTTCTTCAGCTGTAGTTTTTCGGTCGGCTTTTTTAAGAGAATTGAATATCTCTTGATAACCGGCATTCATAGCGTTTTTTATTTCAACAGTTCTTACGTCATCTAGATTGTGTTTACTGAGTTCATATGCATATTGCAGTGCACCGGCAATGACCGGAACGCCAGATGCTCTAGATACTATAAGAATATTGCGGTTATAATCAATTCCAATACCAGGGCCATAACCATAGCCTAATGATTCATATGAACCGCCAGTGGTGTAAGATGAAAATACTTTCATAAGAATATTGCCTGTAAGCGTGTCGGTTACCATAACATCAACAGAACCTTTAAGCAGGTCGTTGCCACGCATTATCGAGCCGCCGTCCGATCTTATGGATTCACCGAAGTTGATAGGGTAGCCGTTTTCATCGAGTTTCCTAAGCGCTCTTTCAACATTTTTTGCATTATCGATATTTAATATTCCTACAGATGGATTTTTAATTCCACAAGCTTTAGCAGCAATTATTCCAAATAAAGCATTTGCAAAAAGCGATTGAGAACGGTCGATTGCAGAGGTGCCGGTTGTTGTGGCGATAAACAGTTCACGACCCATACCCGGCGTTATCACTTTTCCAACGGTTGAAACGCCTATGGGAAAATTATAGTGAAGCGTGACACATGCGTCGATGTCACCGTCATCCAAGAGTTTTTCCATCGCAAAGTACATTTCTTCTTCGTTTTCGACTATTACAGTTTCAATGCCAGAAGTGTTTTCTTCACCGATAAGCACTACTTCAAGATCAGAAATTTTATTTAATGCAAGCAGGGCGCCGTCAATCATATTAGATGAACCTTTTTCAGAACCCAGGGTAGTGAGACCTATCCGAATCTTCCTACCGAAGCGGCCGGTTTCTATACTTTCGGCAATATCCAAAAAAGCTTTTCCGATTATTTTATTCATACTTTTTTCTGCCATTTCCATACTCCTATTCCGCCAAAAGCTCTTCAGCTAGATTTTTCATAAGTTTAGCGATCAGTTTTTTAGCCGAGTCATCATTTACAGCGTTACCATCTTCGATTTCTCCAGGATTTCTTTCAATAATAATACTTGCACCGTCGAATAGATTGGTCATACGACCAAGGAAAAGAGAACCTTTTCCGACAATCATAGTCCTGTTGCAAGAACCCTTGGTTAAATCATCGATTGCAAAACCTAAATAAGGCACTCCAGATGGAATATGTCCTTGAGTGGGAGCCCAGCCTGGAAGTCCATGTTTTTTAACAAAAGCAGGCAATTCTTTTCTATCGATATCGCCTCTTTTCACTCCCATCGCTCCAATCATTTTATAATTGGATTCGGGAACATCACCAGCACCAGCCGGCTTTGTGATATCAGGATTTTGCATTTCAACTGAATATTTATCGACATCAGTAACTTTCAAATTGTTTTTTTCAAGCGGAGCGATTATCAATGAAGTAATTACCGCCTGTGGAGAAGAACCGGCGCCGACAGTATGACAACCGACTAAATCATTTCTTATAACTGGGCTAAACCCGTCGTTTTCGCTAATTAAAACGGCAAAACCACCTAATGTGTCTTCTAAAATAGGAAGATCTTTTTTAACGTGGTCTTTTCCGTTCATTCCAAGTTTTGAAGTAGCTCCACCTGCAACGACCACTACGTTTTTATATGTTCCAGATGCAACTAATGATGCTGCATTGATAAGAGAATGGATGGGAGCTGCACAAAATGCTCTTACATCAGAACCGGTTGCATTGACAGCATCTACAGCTTCTGCAAGAGATTTTGCGAAGTTGCCGCCACCTCTTTGATTCATATCACCACAAGCTTCTTCAGAACATTCAATAACGTAATCTATACTTTCGATATCTATATTGTTTTTCTTTATCAAATTTTTAAATGCAAGAACTCCCGAAGCTTTCACAACAAGATTTTCAAGCATTACGTGAGAATTTAAATTTACATCTATATCATGGGCTTTTTTAACGCAACCGACAATTCTTTTATCGAAGTACAAAGGTTCATTTCCTTCGTTTACCAAAGATTCGATTTCAGAAATTTCATCGCCATCTCCAATAGCACCGATTTCTTCTTCAGAAATCATAGGGTGGTTTGAAAGTTTCTCCTTTACCGAAGAAGCAAAAGATTTTTCTATTTTCACTAAATCAAAAACATCGGAAATTTTTATCAAGCCGATAAATTCATCCTCAGGCATAATTTCACCGAACTTACCGAATCTATCGTTTATATCGGTTAAATTATTGCACCATGGCATTTCAATGCTTCTCAAGTCTTCAGGAACCATGTTGCCTATATACACTTGATTAGGGGCATATTTTACAACTTCTTCAAAAAGTCTGAGATGATTATCCAAAGCATTCAAGTAATCTGAATCGGGATTCTTCGCTCTTTCTACAGTTTGCGTAGTTCCGGTATGTTTTACAAGCTCTGGAACATGAACGAGTACATAACCAGCTGATTTCAGTACAGCTTTACTCATTAGTATTTCCTCCTTATTGAAACAGAAGGTGGCATAATAGCCACCTAGTTTTCAAAAACTGTTTGATCTGTAATTTCAACTGTTAAAGCAGTCAATGCTTTTTCCACAATTGATCTTCTTAATTTTTTTTCCTCATCTGCGTCCAAAGCAGAATCTCCAAATGGATGAGGTATTGCAATTGCAGGAATAATTCTGTTAGCTCCAACTGTCAATGAAATTGGAACTACTGTACAAACGTGAACAACTGGAATGCCAGTTTCTTCAATACCTTTTACCAACGTTGCACCGCAACGAGTACAGGTACCTCATGTAGAGGTCAAGATAACTGCGTCAACTCCGTCGTTGTGAAGTTCCTTTGCAATTGATCGAGAATATGCTTTAGAATTTTTAACGCTTGTTCCGTTGCCTACAGTAGAGTAGAAGTAATTATGCACAGAACCGATCATACCCTCATTTTCAAGTTCTCTAAGTACATCTACAGGCAATACTCTATCTGCATCTTGATTAGCATAACAAGGATCATATCCGCCATGGGCAGTTTCGTATGCTTCTTCAGTTAAATCATTTATGCCTTCAATGGAGTATTTACCGTATTTTGATGCCGATGAAGATTCGATGCGATCTGGATTGCCTTTAGGAACAATACCACCAGAAGTAACCAAGGCTATTTTTGCATTGTTCAAGTCGATGATTGCTTCACCTGGAGCTACATTGTCAAATACCGGCATAGGGTACTCAGTTTTAAAAGGCTCGCCTTTAAGTTTATTAATCAGCATATCGACAGCGCGTTCGGCACCGTTTTTTTCATGGAAATAATTCACACGAATTCCTCTTTCGAGGTAACCTTCATCTTCCGGAGAACCGATTTCTTCTTCATTAGCAAGTTTAAGAGCGAACTTCGCCATGGCTGGAACAGCTTTTCTCATACCGGCTGCATTGTTAGTTGTCGATAAAATATAAATATCTTTTTTATAAAGATCTGCTCCTGGATTTTCAATATACATTCCTGTTAAAACTGGAATGTTCAATGTCTCTTCTATAGATTTGCAAATGCTGCCGCATGCAGTTCCATAACGTCCAGCGTTGAAAGCGGGGCCTGCAATAAATAGATCCACTTCTAAATTTTTTACCATGTCTATGATCTCGTTTGTTGCTTTTTCAAGATTTTCATTAAAATATGAATCACCACAAATAATCGTGGCAACGATTTCAGCGTTTTCGCCCAGTGCAGCTTTAAGAGCCATACCCGGTCCTACAATGCCTTCACGAAGCTTCGGGGTGATATTCGCTTTTTCTTCACCGCCGATACCAGCGAAAAACTGATTGATATAGTGTACTACTTTTATTTTTTTCATAAGCCACCTCCACCCGAATAATTCGGGTTAGAATTTTTTGATTCAAACTGAATCAATACAATACAGATTTGGAATTTAGAATTTTGAGAATTGATCTCTTATAGAGCTCATTTCGCTGACAATTTCATCTAAGTCGAGAACCATTTCCATCATACCTACTTGTTCATCGTAAATGTCGTTATCGACAGATTCTTTGAACTCAGGTTCAATAGCGTGATAAACAGGGAGTCCTAGTGCAACACCAGCTAAAGGTCCTGCAAAAGTAGGGTCGCCGTTTGATACGGTCTCTGCGCTTAGTCCAGCAGTTTCTGCTTCTGCTGCACCAAAGATCACTAAAACATTTTCAGCTCCGTGTTTTTCAGTTAATTCTAAAATTCTTTTTTGATTTTCCAAATCCATAGCTCCTGCAGCCGTTCAGACAAAACATTCAGTTGCGCTAAAAAGCACTTCAACGTTTTGAATAGCTTTTACACATTCTTCAATGGCTTGACCGGGGATACCATCTCGATCGCCAATGATGATGACTTTTTTATCATCCAATATACTCATTGTCATTCTCCTTTTTTAAAATTTAATATGTTTTTGCACTTAGTTTATTAAAACCTAATTCATTTGTAGCACCGGTAATTACTTGAAGTTCAGCATCGATAGAACCGTCTTTGCTTAGTGAACCATCAAAACTGCCGGCGATTTTATCGACATAATCAAGCATGCCGATTATTCTATCCATAGGTGGAAGATGAACCAATTGATTTGCATTTCCACCAGTTACAACTGCATCGGCTTTTGGATCAGCATCGGCCAATGATTGGCTAGAACCATCACGTCCTGCGTATTCATCAGTTACGATAACAGTCTTGATTCCTTCATCTTCGATTTTTTTACAGTTCATAATCAAGTCGGTATCGGGATTTCCAAAACCTTCTTGAGAAATGATTACACCATCAAGACCTAAATAACGAGATAGTTTAGCTGTAAAATTTGAAGAACGTTCTTTATCAGCAAGATAAACATTTTCGTTTGTAATAATTACTCCCATAAAGTTTATTTCTTTACCGTCTTTTTCGTAAAGATTTTTAATTATAGGATTATTCAAGTGGTGGTATGTAGTGTTTTTATCGCAAGCACTAACACAGTTACCGCTTAAAATCGCTCCATCCATAATTTCTGTTGGATAAAGCAATGTTGGAACTATTTTTTTTGCATCTACTCCGTATACGTAAGTATCATGCATCAGTCCTTGGGTTTGAAGCATATATACATAAGCAACCTTCGGCAAATCAGGATACAAATCAGCTTGCTCGAATAATGACTTTGTTTCATAAGGAATAACTGTATCAGGTGTAACTTCTTTTGTAGCTTCACCAAGATAGGTTGCTATTTTCAAACCTGCCATTCTTGTAGCGTGTTCATAATCATATTGCTTTAAACCTTCTTTCGGTTTAATTACAAGAACGATATTATTCAGTTTTGAAAATGGAGTGTACTTAGCTCCAGGTCCAGTCATGTCAATAATACCTTCTTGAAAACCAACAATTTTTCCACAAGTTACAACTGCGCATCCTTTTAAGACATTGGTTCTTCCGCTGCCGACTGTATCTACCTTATTGATGATACCGGGGAAAATTCCGCCGTTTCCGCTTACTTTGACTCTAGGTTCAATAACATCTTTTACTGGAGTAATTCTGATGCTTTCACCAGGTTTTGCTAAATCGATATCAACAGACGAAATATGTTCATCTTCTAGAACTATTGATTTAATTTCATCAGCATTTACAAATAAAGTACCATTTTCAATTTTAGTTGAATTGCCGAACTGCACATCGTCGATAATGATTTCACCGATTTCAAGACGCATATGAGTCACCTCCATATTTTTTAAAATTTGATCTAACCAATTTGCTCGAGTATCATTTTTTCGATATTTTCTATTGTTGCATCATCTTTGATTTTCTCATCAACTTTTTCGCCGTCTTTGTAAAGAATAATAGTTGGTAGACCCATTACTCTTTGCGAGATAGCAAGTCTTCTAGCGCTAGCTGTGTTTAATTTGGTAAATTTCACTTTTTCGCAATATTTTTCGCTTAATTCAGTGATTTTTGGTAATAAAGCTGAACAGGGTTCGCAACTTGGACTATAATAATCCACTAGTACATATCCTTGAATATTTATTACTTCTGTTTCAAAAGTGTCTTTTGTCAATTCAATCATGGTTTTCACCTCCTTTAATGTGAATTGTTTAACAATCATAAGTAAAGCTATATATTAATTTCCTAAGAAACTTGGTAGGTAAATAATTATTTTATGCTGTCGATTGTGTTTGAGATAACACTGTAATCGATGAGCATGAAATCATCAAGAATTTTATCGGGCCACTTTGGCTGTGGTGCATCAGAAATAAATTTTTTGCTGGATAAAATACTCGATTCAATGATTTCTAAAGATCTATAATCTAGATTTGACGCCGATTTAGAAATCAAGACTGATTTAAATGGTGTTTCATTTGGTTTAACACTACTCGAAAGCGGGTGTGACAATAATCTATGCCCCTTATGAATATGATTTCTACATTCGATAAGAACACCTAATAAACTTTTGTTTGTGAAAAAAATATCTTTCCCGATTAAATTTTTTTTAACCAATGGATTGTTTGTAATTAAAATATATGAATTCATTCAACACCTCCAAGTAAAAAAATGGCAATAAAAAAACAGTGAAAACGACAAATAAACTGCCTTTTCACTGTTATAAACCTGAGAGATTCTCTTTAATAGATTGCCCCTACGGTGCTAAATATAGCTTTTCAGTGGTTTGTCATAGCCCGGTCCTTTTACCTGAGAATTTTATTCAATAATGGCATTATCAAACTTGTCCCTTCGGTGATCGATATCGATACTCTCCCTGACTAATCATCCAAATATTAAGTTACTTTCATTATATATTAGGATTAAATTAAATTGCAAGGGATTTGTTTAATTATTAACAAGAAAATTATATTAATATAATTTGGTAAAATTTAATCAAGTTAGGAGGAATCACATTGAAAAGAACTATATATTATTCGATTTTAATCAGTTTAATAATAATATTGACTTTTTCTATATCTGCCATGGCTGAAATAGATACGATTAAAGTGGTTATAGATGATGATTATCCTCCGTTTTCATTTAGAAGCGAAAGTGGGGAATTAAACGGAATAAGTATAGATCATTGGAAATTGTTCGAAGAGAAAACAGGTGTCAAGGTTGAAATATTCGGAACCAATTGGAATGATGCACAAGAACTCATGAAAAAAGAAAAATTCGACGTTATAGATACCATGTTTAAATCAGAAAAAAGAGAAGAAATTTATGATTTTACAGAGTCTTATGCTGTAATTGATACTTCGATGTATTTCAATAATAATATCACAGGGATAACTGATATTGAAAGTGCGAGGGGTTTCACTGTGGCATCTAAAAAAGGTGGTTATTCTATTGCGGCATTGGAAAAAGCCGGGATAGATAGAATTGTTTTGTATGATTCATACGAAGACATTGTCAACGCTGCAAACGACAAGGAAATACATATGTTTATCATGGATCAGCCATCTGCAGAATATTATTTATATAAATTAGGAATCCAAGATGAGTATAATTACACTGAACCGGTGTATTCAAATTATTTTTACAGAGCGGTGAAAAAAGAGAACACAGAATTATTGACAATGTTGAATAATGGATTCGATAAAATCACTGACAAAGAGATTAATCAAATCAATGAAAAATGGTACGGGAAGTCAAATCCGTTAAACAGTGAAAATATACATCGTGTTATTATCATTGTAAGTGGTTTAGTGGTTTTGTTGATTATATTTTTTTTAATGAGTTTATATCTTAAATACAAAGTCAATCGAAAAACAAAAGAATTAAGTGTCGTATTGATGAGTAAAAAAACTATAAACCGGTATTTGCAAGCTGTATTGAACGCAATTCCAG
>JAYENG010000163.1:0-1854 GCA_034721975.1 Bacillota bacterium | reverse complement strand
ATTTGTACTGCCGATAAACGGAGTAAAACTCTGTCCATTTCCAATCAAATCAAATCCCGCATTACAAAATGCCGATACACTATGGAATATTCCATAGGCTATTCCAGTCGCCTTTCCGTAGATTGGAATGAAAAACAATGATAATAAAAACGCTCCTATTCCTTCGATTATCAGAGTAAATATCAGGATATATTTGACTAATCGAACAATGCCCGAAATAGTAAAATAGTTAAATGCTTCCTGCATGATCAATCTATTGCGCAGAGTTATCTTGCTTCCAAGAATCAATGCCCCGAGTGTGGTCATCGACATAAATCCCAACCCACCTATTTGTATCATTAACAAAATTACCGTTTTACCAAACATCGACCAATATGTGCCAGTATCAACTACAACTAAACCTGTAACACAAACAGCTGAAGTTGCAGTAAAAAATGAATTTATCAAGCCAGTGCTTTTCCCCGAAATAGTAGCTATAGGCAAATTTAACAGAATAGCACCTAGCAATATGATTCCAGCAAAACCGATGGCTAAAATCTGGGCAGGATTAAGTTCTTTTTTATGAAACATGTTGAATTCCATAGGTTCACCCCTATATGTGATATCAAGTAATTATAACATTATTGAATAAAATAAAAAAGAGTCCGCATGGACTCTTTTGTTATTATAAAGCAGTTTTTGCTGTTTCTACTAATTTAGTAAAACCTTCTGGATCGTAAATTGCCATCTCAGATAACATTTTTCTATTAATGTTAATATCAGCTTTCCTTAATCCATTAATGAATTTACTGTAAGATAACCCATTTGCTCTTGTTCCAGCATTGATTCTAGCAATCCATAATTTTCTAAAGTCTCTTTTTCTTAATTTTCTACCAACATATGCTGATCTCAAAGCTCTCATTACTGCTGGATTAGCAGCTTTAAAAACTTTGCTTTTTTGTCCATAATATCCCTTAGCCAATCTCAAAACTTTTCTATGTTTTTTCTTAGCGTTAATACTTTTTTTTACTCTAGCCATTGCCTTGACCTCCTATCCTAATCTATTTAAATATATGGTAACAACTTTCTTACACGCTTCATATCTCCTGCTGATACTAAGCCAGCTTTTCTAAGATTTCTTTTTCTCTTCGGAGATTTTTTAGTCAATATATGGCTTGTATAAGCCTTAGATCTTTTTAGTTTACCTTTTCCAGTTAACTTTACTCTTTTTCTAGCCCCTCTATGTGTTTTCATTTTAGGCATAATAAATCCTCCTCTCTATGCTCTTATTTCTTAGGTGCAAATATTACGACAAGACTTCTTGCTTCAAAACTCGGTCTTTTTTCCATTTGTCCATTTTCGCCAATATACTCAGCAAATTTATTTATTACCTCATAACCAAATTCAGTATGCCCCAATTGTCTTCCCTTGAAACGTAAAGACACTTTTACCTTGTCTCCATTTCCCAAAAACTTAATAGCATTATTTGCTTTAGTTTGCATATCATTAGATTCAATATTCAAACTTAATCTAATTTCTTTAACTTGTGTTGTTTTCTGCTTTTTTTTCGCTTCTTTCTCTTTTTTAGCTTGCTCGTACTTAAACTTACCATAGTCCATAATTTTACAAACCGGTGGTTTTGCATTCGGAGCTATCTTAACTAAATCAAGTTTTTTTTCGATTGCGATATTCATAGCATTTTTCGTTGAAACAACACCCAATTGTTCCCCATCAACGTCGATTAATCGGACTTCTCTGTCACGAATGTCTTCATTAATTTCAGCTTTTTTAATAATGTACACCCCCTAATAGTTTTCTGCTTTACCCAATAAAAAATGAGCAGACAAAGTCCGCTCATAAATAATTTAATTTATC
>JAYENG010000162.1:0-1856 GCA_034721975.1 Bacillota bacterium | reverse complement strand
CCTTGACATTCTTTGATGTGAGCTTAAGCACTTTTTCTGATTCAACCATATCGGATACGATTTCATTAACCGTCTTGATGTAGGTCTTACTGATTGGAATCAATAGGTTCTCTTGTTGAGTTGTAGGGATAAGTTTGATTTTAACAGTTCTCATAGTTGCACCTCGCAAACATTTGTTCTGCTTAGATTATATCATAATTAGCAATAATTGCAAGCCCGTCGCCTTGCATCCGCATGGCTAAAGCGAGGGGCATTTCGGCGACATTTGGTAAATTGCATGACCAAATTCTTCAGACTTTCTTTTAAATAAATCCGCAATGCTTTCAATCATTTCCTTATTGTAAATAACCCCCGTCGGATTATTGAGACTGTTGATGATAAGTGCCTTTGTCTTTGGTGTAATGGCAAGTTCCAGCGCCTTTAAATCCGGTTGAAATGAGCCGACATGCGATGGTACAATAACGAGTTTCCCTTGGCAATCATCTATATAGTTCCCATAAGGACCAAAATAAGGTGAAAATGTAATGACTTCATCCTCTGAATCTAAAATCGTTTTGAAGATAATGCTTAGTCCGCCACCAGCGCCTACTGTCATAGTGACATTCTTAAATGACAAGTTTAAATTGTATTTCTTATTAATATCTTGAGCGATTGCTTCTCTAACATCAGGGTAGCCAGCGTTTGACATATACCCATGTACAAAGTTTGGGTTTTCTTCATCAAGAATTTCTTTTATCGCCTCTTTAACTTTTTCAGGCGGTTTCACGTTTGGATTTCCAATACTGAAATCAAACACATTTTCAGCACCGTATATGCCTGCTAGTCTATTTCCTTCATCAAACATTTGTCTAATAATAGAGCTGCCAGCAAGGGATTCTTTCATTTTTTTAGATATCATATCATATCCTCCTCACAATTTATATTGCGTTTCTACTGACTCTCTATTTTTCTTAAATTGCAATGACAAATTGAACTAATTATTATATGTCGTATTTCATTTAATTGTCTTGCATTTTCTATACTCGAGAATATCACCATTTTCGCGACGGTCTGCTCTTTTACTTAAATATAAGTATTCCAAATGAGACATGGCTTCAGCAGAAGCAAACCACTTTTGCGGATCAGGAAATTCCGTCCACTTTTTAACGCTCAGAGACCACGTCATCCGCGATGCGACATCCCTTATACTAACCCATTCTTCAGATATGATCGCTTCGATTTCTTCAAGACGCTCTTCATGATGCCCCCTCAACTCTTCAATGCGTTTTCTATGATTTTTTATTATCTTTCGATGGGCGGGTAGGACAAGATCGATCTCCATCGATTTAATCTTCTGCAAACTTTTAAAATACACATCTAGAATATTCCATTCAAAGCCCCAAAATGCTATATTGGGCGTTATCGGGTCAAGAATATGATCTCCGGATATCAGAAGTTTATTATCGGGTTCATATAGCGCAATATGACCAGGTGTATGACCCGGAATATCGATAACTTTAAAATTATATTTTCCAATTTTGATTTCATCGCCTTCTTCAAGGCCGTGAAATTCAATCTCTGCTTTCGGACAATACTTATATCCCGGGTGATGCCCGAAATCAATTCCATCCTTGATCAAATCCATCATCACCGCTCTTTTTTGAAAATCCTCCCAATATGAATCCTTGGTCATCTGGTTGATCATTTCTCCATCTATTTTACCCGTGTAGATTTCCACTCCTAATTTGTTTAGCTCTGCCGCCAGTCCACTGTGATCAGAATGCAGATGTGTCACGAAGAGTTTTACATTCCCAAGTGGTATATTTAATTCGTCAAGACCATCGAGTGCCGCAAAGCGTTGCTCGATGGTCTTGACG
>JAYENG010000161.1:0-10790 GCA_034721975.1 Bacillota bacterium | reverse complement strand
CATCATCACGGTTAAAAATATCTATTACATTATTATTATAACAAATAAAATCATCATTCCTAAATACAATTTCCTGATAATTCTCCTTGTAAGATTTTCTAAAAACCACTTCGTTTTTAGAAAGATCAAAACCAATCGAATCATATTTGTTATTATTCTTAATAACTTCGCTACTCTTATCAAGAGTCTGAGTAACTAACAAATCATCTTTATAAGCAATTAAATCAACATTGCCGATAGAATTGACTGAATCAATCAGTTCCATATTTTCATTATATGTCCCAATTTCTTTATCAGAAATTTTGATAAAATTCAAACCATCAAAATAGATTTCAAACAAAATCTCATCCATTAATTTAACAGAACCTATTAAATGACCCATCAAATCATACTTATAGATATAGGAATTCAATTGCTTCTCCTCCATGTTTAAAGTCCCAATATATAAAAAATGTGTTTTTTCGTTAAAATCAAAAGAACTTACATCTCCTTTATTTATATTGACCTGTGAAACGAGATTTAATTGTGGGTCATATATCAAAATTGAGTTCGATGTATCCAACAACACCATGATATAGCCTTCTTTAGTTACTTTTAAACTAGATATTTCACCAGTTCCAAGCAGGCTTGCATTAACATTTCCTCTATAATCATATATATATATATCTCCTTTTAAATAATCAACGACTGCAAAAAAATTTTCATTCCCATCAACTAACAAATCTTCGAAGTCATTAGTTTGTTGCCATTTGGCTTCACCTTCATCAGTAAAAAGCGTTATTTTCGTATCAACAACACTCAGAATATATTCATCTAGTATAAAAATTTTCGGAATAATCCCTCTTTCGACATCATATTCAAATTCTACAGTTTTCAACTCACTGATCTGCATATCACCAAAGCCTATTATACTCTTGATATTTCCATAAATCGTTCCTCTATTAAAGACAATAATATTGATGATTATAAATAATATTATCGATACTAATCTACCTTTTCTTTTTCTTGCCATGGAATCTCCTTATTATTGCGTTTTGGTCTTTCTCCATAATACTGATAATAATATGTTTTTATTCTTCCGTTATATAGCTTTCTGTTCTTTGTAGCTTTTTGCCCATATTCCATTTCAAAATCTTCATAGGAAGTAATTATATATTTAGACCAAGTTGTTAATGGGATAAGTATTTTCCCCAGTTCTCGATATAATTCTTTTACTTCATCAATGCCACCGCCTAATCTTTCACCATAAGGTGGATTGATGATAATATAGCCATATTTTTTATTTGTACTAAAATCTTTAAAATCTCTAGCTTGAAAATGAATGCTGTCCTTAACTCCTGCTAATTCGGCATTTTCGATAGCAACCCTAATCGCCCTAGGATCAATATCATATCCTTCTAGAACAAGTTCTTTTTCAGTATCAACCATATTATACGCTTCTTCTCTAACTTTTTCATAAACACCTTCAGGGATGCATTTCCAATACTCCGAAACAAATTTTCTATTTATCCCAGGTGCAATATTCTTTCCAATCAATGCAGCTTCTATAAGTAGTGTACCGCTGCCGCACATTGGATCGATTAATTGGATTTGCGGTTTCCATCTACTGATCAACACAAGTGCCGCTGCTAGAGTTTCTTTTAACGGAGCAATATTTCCTTTTGCTCTGTATCCTCTTTTATGAAGAGCTTCTCCCGATGTATCCAACAGGACAGACACTTTGTCTTTTAATATTGCTACTACAATAGAAAACTCATTTCCAGTTTCATTGAACCACGCAACTTTATAATGATCGCTCAATCTATTGACGATAGCTTTTTTACTAATTGATTGTATATCAGACAAACTGAAAAGTGTTGATTTAACACTTTTTGCATTTACAGGAAATTCTCCATCTTCTTCAATATAATTTTCCCAGGGAATATTATTAATTTTGTTAAACAGCTCTTCAAAGGATTTTGCCATAAAAGAATCTAATAGTATATAAATTCGATCGGGTGTCCTAAGCCAGAGATTCGACTTAGCTATACCTATTAAATCAGAATCATATATAACACGACCATTTTCTGTTACTACATTTTCAAACCCTAAGTTTTTTATTTCCTGAGCAGCAATCGCTTCTATACCAAAAGCAGTTGTTGCCACTAATTTAATTTTCTTCATTATTTGAATCCCCCTTGACATAACATTATACCTCAATCAGTAAATAATATACACCTAATTCGTTTAAACGATGACTAAGAATTCTATTCCGTTACCAATAAATCTGTTTGTCTACAATTATTTTGTAATTATTAAAAAAATTTAGTATAATTGATTTGTAGTTATTGCGTTAGGAGGTTTGATATGAAAAAATTATTGACAGGAAATGAAGCAGTTGCACGTGGTGCATATGAAGCTGGGGTTGTATTTGCATCTGCTTATCCAGGAACTCCAAGTACAGAAATTCTTGAAAATATTGCTCCTTATAAAGAAGATATTATTGCCGAGTGGGCGCCAAATGAAAAAGTTGCTCTTGAGTCAGCTATTGGCGCATCGATTGCAGGCGCCAGGTCTTTAGCTGTAATGAAACATGTAGGAGTAAATGTAGCAGCAGATCCACTATTCACCTTTGCCTATACAGGTGTCACAGGTGGAACTATTTTAGTCACTGCGGATGAACCAGGTATGCATTCATCTCAAAATGAACAAGATAACAGATACTACGCAAAATTTGCTAAAATTGCCATGATTGAACCTAGTAATAGTCAAGAAGCTAAGGATATGGTAAAGGAAGCAATGATAATAAGCGAACAATATGATACTCCTGTCCTTTTTAGAATGACAACAAGAATCTGTCATAGTAAAACCATTGTACAGTTCGGTGAAAGAGAAAACGCTGTAAAAAAACCATATGTCAAGAATCTTCAGAAATATGATGCCGTTCCCTCTGTAGCAAGAGAGCTACACAAAAAAGTAGAAACTAGATTAATCAAATTAGAGGAATATTCTAATAATTCTCCGCTGAATTATTTTGAATGGAATGATAAAAAAATTGGAATTGTAAGCTCGGGAATTTCTTTTCAATATGCTAAAGAGGTTTTTAAAGATTCGGTTTCATATTTAAAACTTGGATATACTTATCCTCTTCCTTTTAAAAAAATAAAGGAATTTGCTGATCAAGTTGAAACGCTTTACGTTATTGAAGAGTTAGAACCATTTATTGAAGAACAGATTAAAGCACGTGGTATTCAGTGTATCGGAAAAGATAAATTATCAAATCAAGGCGAATTTAATCCCGACATCATTGCAAAATCTTTATTGAATAAAAGCCACGAAACAATTGAATACGATTCATCAGATATTGTTTCTAGACCGCCGACATTTTGTGCAGGATGCCCTCACAGAGGATTATTTTATGAATTAGGAAAAAGAAAAAACATTATGATTGCAGGCGATATTGGTTGTTATGGGCTAAGTGGTTTTGCACCGCTCAATGCCAAGGACACGACAATCTGCATGGGAGCAAGTGTAAGTATGGCTCATGGTGCTCAAAAGATTTTCAATCGTTATGATGAAAATATTAGAGCTGTAGCTACAATAGGCGATTCAACTTTCTTTCATACCGGCATCAACAGCATGCTTGATGTTATCTATAATAGAGGTAATTCTATTACAATCATCTTAGACAATAGAATAACCGGTATGACAGGTCAGCAAGATCATCCAGGTACAGGTTATACGCTTCAGGGAATGCCTACTACAACTATCGACATTGCAGATTTAATAAGGGCGATGGGAGTTAAAAACCTTCGCGTTATAAATCCAAACGACTTAAACGAAGTCAACAAATCCATCGATTGGGCGCTCGCTATTGAAGATGAACCTTCTGTTATTATCACCCGATGGCCTTGTGCACTAAAAAAATATTCGCCGCAGGATTTAGAGGAATTCGGTCCTATAAACAGTAAATGTATTATCGATGAAGATGCATGCATCGGTTGTAAAAAATGCGTAAAAACCGGGTGTCCTGCATTGATTTATGATTCTGAGAAACATAAAGTCAATATCGATCCAGTTCAATGTGTCGGGTGTGAAGTATGTATGCAAACATGTCCTGTAGATGCAATAAGCAAGGTAGGTGTTAAAAATGACTAATGTAAAGAATATTCTTTTAGTCGGCGTTGGTGGTCAAGGTACAATTCTAGCCAGCAAAATATTATCAAATGGACTTGTTGAACACGGATATGACGTAAAAATGGCAGAGATTCACGGTATGTCACAGCGTGGTGGTTCTGTTGTAAGTCAAGTACGTTATGGTGAGGAAGTTTTTTCACCTGTTATCGATAAGGGAAATGCGGATATTATCGTAGCTTTCGAGATGATGGAAGCCTTGAGATGGCTTAATCATCTTAAACCTGACGGCAAAGTAATTGTAAATGATTATAAACTGCCTTCAGCGAGAATCAACTCCGGCCTTGATAAATATCCCGAGAATGTATTGAACAGATTAAAAGAAAAGGCAAACATAACAATCATCAATGCTGCCGATATAGCTGCAGAACTTGGTAACAGACGTACCATGAATGTAGTTTTGCTCGGCTCATTGATTCAAGCTATGAATCTAGATAACGTTGATTGGGATACTGTTATTAATGAAAATGTTAAAGATAAATTTGTAGATATCAATATAAAAGCTTTACAAGCAGGAATTAACTGCACAAAATAAAAAGGAGTGTGTATTTTGAAAAAAGGAGATTTCATTTGGGGATCATTATTATCAGTTTTTATACTGATACTTGCAATTCCTTCATCAAGAGTTACATTTATTACATTTACATCTAACATGCCACTGATAGGCGGATTTTTAAAATTCTTTGTCCTTGCTACTATGGGAGAATTACTAACTATCAGGATAACAACTAAAGATTGGTCTATTCCAAACGGAATTATTTACCGCTCGATAATATGGGGTTTCTTAGGTGTAGTCATAACTATAATTTTCAATATCTATGCTGTTGGAATTACCGTTGCGATGGATAATGGGTTGCTTCCAGGCGCTGGTTCTACTCTTGCTTTTGCATTTTTAACAAGTGCTATAATGAACCTGACTTTTGCTCCAACTTTTATGGCTTTTCATAGAGTAACAGATACAATCATCGATAATAAGTACGAAAAGCCAGGAGAAAAAATTAATTTAAAAGAAGTTGTTACAAAAATTGATTGGTATGGATTTATTTCTTTTGTAGTTGGTAAAACGATTCCTTTCTTTTGGATACCAGCCCACACTATGACATTTTTATTACCCGGGGAATACAGAGTTGTCGCAGCAGCATTTTTGTCTATTGCCCTAGGTGCAATACTGGCATTTTCAAAGAAAAAAAAAGCTACCGTATAGGGGGAGAATTATGAATTATAAAATATTAGCTATTAATCCAGGGTCAACTTCTACAAAGTTGGCAATTTATGAAAACGAAAACGAACTATACAAAACTAACATTATTCATTCGAATGAAGAACTTGAAAAATATCCAAATATCGCCGATCAATATGAAATGCGTTATGAATCAATTATGGACTTTCTAAAAGAAGCTTCCATTGATACACATGAATTAGCTGCTGTAGTTGGAAGAGGCGGACTTTTACCACCAGTAAAATCAGGTGCATATTTGGTAAATGAAAAAATGGTGAATCGCTTGAAAAATAATCCCGTTGTTCATCATGCATCGAACCTGGGAGCTATGATTGCTTTTGCAATAGCGAAAGCGGTTGGAGTAAATTCTTATATCTACGATTCTATTGCAGTAGACGAATTAGAAGACATCGCTAGAATAACTGGACTAAAAGAAGTTAAAAGAAAAAGCCTTGTACACACACTGAACATGAGAGCTATTGCTATTAAAACCGCTAAAGAATCTAATAAAGATTATAACAGCACTACTGCGATTGTTGCGCATCTAGGCGGAGGCATCACAATCAGTCTTCATAAAAACGGCAAGATGATAGATATTGTTTCTGATGATGAAGGTCCTTTCTCCCCAGAAAGATCTGGTGGACTACCTGGAAAAGATTTAGTTTCGATGTGCTATAAAAACGACATTGGAACAATGAAGAAAAAATTAAGAGGAAAGGGCGGATTGACATCACTCTTGAATACCAACAACACTTTAGAAGTACAAAAGATGATTGATGGAGGAGATGAAAACGCCAGACTTATTTATGAAGCTATGGCATACCAAGTAGCAAAAGGAATTGGCGAACTAGCAACTGTGGCAGATGGTAAAATTGATCACATCATACTTACTGGTGGCATCGCCTACTCTGAAATCTTCACAAGTTGGATTAAGAAACGCGTTGAATTTATTGCCCCTGTTATCATAGTCGCCGGAGAAAACGAATTGGAATCATTGGCACAAGGAGCTTTGAGAGTATTGACAGGTGAAGAAAAAGCAAATATATATGATATAGATTAAGAATAGGGCAAATTTGCCCTATTCTTTTTATAATGAAATCTCAAAATATCCATTTCCTCTATTTGAAATAATATAATTTCTCTGTTCTTCTGTTACTAACAATACTGCGTACCTTGGATAATCATCACTAGATTTCATATAAATTAAATCATAAACAATAATCTCGTCGAATATCTTCAAGGAATTGAACTCGTCTTCATTGAAATGTGCAACTTCAACTTTCTCTCCCTTTTGACAAATCCAGCTATCAGCCTTATCAATATCGAATTTTATGGTCACCAATCTCATTTCTTCATCTTTTTTAATAAATCGACCCTTATTAACAATCAACTCTGAAAGAAGCAATTCACCTGGAATCAATTCTCTTGTTGCTACTAAATTTTTAACATCATTTATATACCCATATTTTTTTGCCAATGATTGATCAATTGATATTCTATCTATTTTAGCTTCATCAATTAGCTCACCTTGCAATATTTTTTCATTTACAACTAATACTATTACTTTAGAATCATTATTAATGAGATACGCTTGAACTGCAATTATCAACAATGAAATCAATACAGCTAAAACAAATATCAACTTTTTCCTGTTATCTATCAACTGGTAGTGTAAATTTTCTAGTAATTTCATAAACCCCCTCTTCTGATAATAGTGACTTGTAAATATGTCTTTTAAATAATACTTTAAGTGTTATTTCTCCTCGTAAATCCATATCAACATCTTTTAAATCGACCTCAATATCTTCATAGGAGATTTTGCTTGCGTCAAAATATCTTTTCACTGCATGTTCTACTTCATATTCTTTAGCAGATAAATTACCATAAGATAATCTACATAAATCTAATTCCAAGATAATATTATTGAGGCCAAGATCAATATAATCCTTTAAAACTTCCATATCCATTAAGATTATATTTTTTTCTACTACAAATAAAAACATTGGAATAATTAACAAGCCTAAAAGCATAACAACAACAATCAGCACTGATAAATCACTCAATTTACAACCTTCTTTACAATAATTTCCCTTTTATACTCATACACTATTTTTTTTCTTTCATGCTTTAAAAATCCTGTAATCCACTTAAACTCACTATCGCCGATTATCGATACTGTAATAATATCACCAAAGCTCTTATCTATGTCATCTACTTCAATGTTTATATTATTAATACCTATGTGTTCTAATTTTTCTTCAATGTCGCCTTTCTGACTAGAAGAAAGAGTACCTTTATCCTCCAACGTATACAAATAGGGCCTCAATATATATATTATCTCGATATTCTTATTTATCACCATAACAAATGTAAATATCATCACAAATACTATCAGAATAACGATGAATGAATATGCTATAGTAATAGGTAATGTAGTGTTCATTCTGTTGCAAAAATTTCATTTTTTACTGTCGTATCCCACCAACTATCGAGTCCGTCAACTGCTTTCTGAGTTATACCTCTTATACCTGGCACAAGAACAAATACTGTGATCATCAAAGCGATTGCTATGCTTAGTAAAGCACTGATGCCAAATTCTCCTCTTTCATCGGATAAAAATTTCTTGATTTTTTTCTTGAAATTAATAATCATAAATCCTCCTAGTATAAATTTTTTATTGATTCCATGAATTCAATAAATATTGGATAGCTTATTAAAAAGATCAATATTGTAGCTAATAACATTCCTACAAAAAACATTTTAAGTTTATTTCTATCCCCCTTTTTTTGAATGATTCCAATGTATTTATTGAACATCATATCTTCCTGATGCTTAAGTACTTCGTCTCTCATTCCAATCTGAAGCGCATTTTTTATAGCATATTCAACCGAAAAATATTCTTCTTGATCAAATTTTTTAGAAACATTTAGAAGATATTCTTCTAGATTATAGTGATGCAGATATTTTTCTCCCTCCTTTTTTAGATATTGTTTCATTTCACAATTGTTGACAACTTTATAAATTCTTGAAATAATATCTTCAAGTCTTAACCCAGCACTAATTTGATTGTTGATAAAACTAAATATTTGATAAAGGACGATTTGAGAATTCTCTTTTTTTCTACTCATTTGAATATTTTTCAAAAATTCATAGAGTAACAAAATTATAATAATCGACAAACTTGTTTTTATTACATCTATCCGATTTCTAAAGAAAATAATTAATATTACAGAACACCACAGAAAAATCATTTCATTATAATACTCTTCTATAAATTTATATCTTCTATGCGGATAAACTTTTTCAATTAAAATGTAAAATATATATATAAGCAATAACCATTGAACAATTATCATAAATACTCCTTAATAGTGGTATTTCCCCACATCGTAATATACTACTATAGCTAAACTTATTGAAAGCAGTGAAATAATTATAATCACATTGTTAGATAGACCTTTGATGTAAACTCTTATCAATGCAACTACTGTAATAAATATCATTAGAAATAGAACTGCCCTATCTTTATAATTTTTTATGTTGTTGTTATATAAAGTTTTTTCAATATTGAATGCTTCATGCTCAAATTTAGATAATAGCTTTAACATATCCCCATTGTTTTCAATTACTGACTGAATGTTAATAAAAACATTTTTCATAAATGGTGATTCAATCGTATTCAAATCTTGTTCAATTGCTGCAGACGCCTCCATTCCTCTGTTGATTCTTAAGATAAAATTTTCAAAAAAATTATTGTATCGACCATCTACTCCTTGTTCATAAGTTTTTTTGAAAATAAATACCGCATTATTATCAATTGAAGCCCATCTGGTCATAGTACTCAGCAATTTTATGTTTTCACCTTTTCTAAAACTACTCATAATTATCTCTCCTGTATATAACTTGCCACTCCTTGTCATCAATAATAGCAACTTCAACAACTTCGAATTTTTTCATGTAAATCACATAGTTTAAACTTCTGCCTATAATACTGTTGACCTCATTGTCTTCATAATTGCTTATTTTTGAGTTAATCAACATTTTTAATCTAGGTACAACTTCCATATATCCGGAAGCATGTACTGTTCCGTAGGTTATATGATCTGTTAACCCCGCCATAATAAACTCCCATGCTTCAGGGCCGACAATTTCTCCTATACAATATCCATCAAGAGATAAAGTAAGACCATCTCTTACAAGATCAGATAAATTTAAACTTTTCCCATATTCATTTATAACAATCTTTTCAACAATAAAATTATTGCTTTTCGGGTATAGTTCATTTTCTGATTCACATACTAGAAATCTTTTATCATTTGGAACATAGTCTAATATACTTCTCAATAATGTTGTTTTTCCAGCACCGCCCCTACCACAAATTAAAATATTTTTTTCGCGTTCAATAATATCCTTTATTAATGCAACAGATTCTTTATCAAGCATTTTCATCATAATCAAATCATCAAATGTATAGCTGTTTTTTTTATGCTTTCTTATACTTAAACTTGGACCCAACGTACTTCTAGGTGGAATGCTTGCAGATATTCTCAATAATCTTTCATGATTATCAACCCTGTCATAATTATGTGTGCTATTGAGCTTTCCGCCATTTCTCAAAATAATCAATTTGCAATAAGATAGAAAATCATTTTCATTTCTAAATTGAATATCACTTTTATAATACTTGCCACTTTTTTTAAAAAGAATATTGTCATAACGTGTGATGTTGATATCGCTTATATCATCATCTTCAATAAGTCCTTGTAAAATTCCAAATCCAAACATGTAATTGAAAAGTTCTTTTGTAATATAATCCACATCTGTTTGCTCATTAAATATGTCACTTTCAATAATTTTCTTATGAAATTGATCATAATTTTTCGTCATTTCGATTTCCTTCATAAATCCTAAATTACTCTCTAGCATTTCGCTTGCAATTTTCTCGATACTAATCTCTTTCATATCCATTACCGCCAATCTTCTATTTTGTTAAATAACCCTCTGTACTTTTTTTTTGTTTTTTTATTCATATCTTTTAAATCGATCCATCTTAACGATTTACCATACGTCAATAGATTCTTTTTATTAAACACAACAAATTCATTTAAAAACAAGTTATCTCTTAAAAAATAGTAATCCCCAACAAATGATTTATTTTTAATTCCTACATAAATACAATTATTGAATATTTCTATAAATCGATTCACCTTAATGATATTTTCATACGAAATGTCATTTGAATAAATAACATAATCGAATAATTTACTTAGCCGACTATTACTACAATTTTCATTGAAATAAACGATAAGGTAATCAAATTTATTTGTGCTTTTTTCAATGAAATTTTCTAAAATCGA
The DNA here is from genome assembly GCA_034721975.1 of Bacillota bacterium. Lineage (GTDB taxonomy): Bacteria > Bacillota > Clostridia > Peptostreptococcales > Acidaminobacteraceae > DAOURC01. The sequence goes on along the minus strand of JAYENG010000161.1, from coordinate 41 downwards.
ATAATCTTCATTTAAATATTCCCCTATAAAAGAGATTAGAT
>JAYENG010000160.1:0-10839 GCA_034721975.1 Bacillota bacterium | reverse complement strand
TTGAACAACAAGGCAAAACCGTTGAAGAATTGAACGATCAAAAATATCAAAATTATTGGCTCGATCAAGCGAATAAGGTTGAAGAATTCGATAAATTGATATTGGAATACAGAGAAAAACACAAAGATGAATTAAACGAAATGATGGGATTATAATGTATGATTTAGGGCTTTTAAACGGAAATTTATATATAGACGGCAAGTATGAAAACAAAAACTTATACATCAAGGACGAGAAAATCGCTGCAATCAGCAGCGATGTTTTCCCTTGTCTTAAAACTGTAGATATAGACGGCAAGTCTATTCTACCGGGGTTCATAGATCCACATGTACATTTCAAATTGAACCTGGGTGAATTCGAATCGGCGGATGATTTCGAAAGCGGCTCAATAGCCGCGGCCTTTGGCGGAATCACGACATTCATAGATTTTCTAGACCCTATCTACAATAACAATGAATTCAAGTCAAAGCTTGATAATAGACTTTCTCTAGCTTCATCGTCATACATAGACTACTCTTTTCATACAACGCTAGGTAATTATCACGATGATGTAGCTACTCTTAAAGATCTATCCCTTCAAGCCGGACTGACTAGCATAAAGGTATTCACAACATACTCCGAATCTAATAGGCGCTGTGATATAAAAGTAATAGAATCACTGCTGGGCACTCCTCTAACGATACTCAGTCATTCGGAAAACGATGAAATCGTGAAATCTGATTGGAGCAGCGTTCGCGACTACGAACTATCTCGCCCTGTAGAATCCGAAACCAGTCAAGTTATGATTTTAGCGAATCTCGTCAAAAAAACAGGAGGAAAACTCTATATCGTACATACTTCAGCTGGCTCTACTCTTGAAATGCTAAGTGAAAACTATCCTGAAATATTGGGAAAACACCTCTTCATCGAGAGCTGTCCTCATTATTTCAACCTTTCAAAAGACAATTTCGCTCTTCCTGATGGAAGATTATATCTTTTGGCTCCTCCGCTTAGAAGCAAAGATGAAAAAGAAAAGCTTTTAAATAATTTTGATTCAATCAACACTATAGGAACAGATCACTGCCCTTTCACTTCTAAAGAAAAATTCCGCTATGAAGATGCCGATAAAGTACCGAAAGGCATCGGAAGCATAGAATTTTCTTTTGTACTCATGTACTCGATATTTGGAGATAAGGTCATAGATGAATTCACAAAAAATCCTGCTGGAATATTCGGTTTAAAAGGCAAAGGGACACTTGAAATAGGAACCGATGCAGATATGGTCGTATTTGATCCGAAAGGAAAAACTGTCATTTCCAGCGGACACTCTAAGTGCGATTACTCTCCATATGAAGGCTATGAAGCAAAAGGTAGTATAGAATCGACAATGATAAGAGGTGAATTTGTTATAAAAGATAAAAAACTTCTTAAAACAAAAGGGCGATTCATAAGGAGGTCTTTATGATAAAAACTCTTATCAACGTTAGAATTTATGATTATAAAAACTATATAGAAAATGGATATGTCACCTTCGATGAAAAGATTCAAAAGACAGGTACAATGGATGAATGTGACTACAAAGGTGAAGTCATCGATGGAAATGGCAGATTGGTCCTTCCCGGGCTGATCAACTTCCATACACATATCTATTCAATGCTTATAAGGGGTTTTGACATAGGAGCTAATCCTGTTACTTTTCAAGATATTCTAGATCAAGTATGGTGGAAATTCGATAGTTGCCTGACTAAACCAGACCTGGAAGCAAGCGCTTACTACTACGGATTCGAATGCCTTAAAAACGGAGTGACATCGCTGATAGACCACAACGCTTCAGGTGAAATTCTGGGTAGCCTTGGTGCCATTGAAACCGGATTGAAAGATCCTCTTGACATCAAATCCTTGCTCTGCTTTGAAACAAGCGATAGATTCGATATAAAAAAATGCATCGACGAGAATTCCCATAAGCACTTTGGACTTCACGCCTCTTTATCGCTATCGGATAAAACACTAAAAGATGTTGAAAATATTCTGGATGACAGACCTATCCATATCCACGTTGCCGAGAGCATTGAAGATGAAAGAGATTCTTTAAGAAAATACGATGAACGAGTCATAAACAGATTAGATAAATTAAACCTTTTAACTAAAGATTCCATCTTGGCGCACTGCGTCCATATAGATGACGAAGAAGCAGACATCATCGGGAAAACGGGCTCGGTGATCGCCCTTAATCCGACATCGAATATGAACAACGCAGTAGGAACCTTCAATTATAAGAGATTTAAAGATAATGAAATTCAGTTATTGGTCGGAACCGACGGATTGGGATCAAACATCGCCGCTTCTTGGCAAAACTTGTTCTACGTCGGAAAACAATCCATGAATGATCCAAACGGAATCGGTTTAGACGAGATAAGAAATCATATACTTATGTCTTATAAATATTTCAATAGACTGAGCGGATATAAATTGGGTCAGATAGAATCGGGCTTTAGTGCGGATTTTTTGCTGCTCGACTACGATCCACCTACTCCAATAAATCCAGACAATATCTTCGGTCATGTTTTCTATGGCCTATTTGATAAATTTACACCTCATAGCGTCTTTATCGACGGAGAAAGAAAAATAGACAACTACTCAGCTACCTTTCAAAAGAAAGATTATTCGAACGTCGCTGAAAAAATATGGAAAAGAATCGAGGAATCTTTATGAATAATTTAAAAGTCACTTTATTAGGTATAGAATTTGACAATCCATTGATGCCGGCCTCCGGTCCATTAGTGGGAACACTGGAGAATTTGAAATTTTTCAACGATAATAAAATAGGTTCCATTGTGACGAAAACCATCTCGGTAGAAGCTGCCGAGGTGGCAAAACCCTGCATCGTCGCTACCAAACACACCGTTTACAACACCGAGCTTTGGAGCGAAAAACATCATAGAGAATGGGTGGATGAGATACTCCCCGAGCTACAGAAGATACAGAAAAAACCTGTAATCGTAAGTATAGGATATACTTCAAAAGATGCCGAAGTTTTAGTTCCAAAACTAAATGAATTTGCAGATTTCTTTGAAGTCAGCACCCACTATGGAAAAGATGAGCTTAAACCCCTGGTTTCTACAATAGTAAAATATACAGATAAGCCCGTATTCATAAAACTCAGTCCTCACGTCGAAGATTATATAGGCTTCATATCCGAGGCGATTAAATACGGGGCCAGCGGAGTTGTTGCAGTCAACTCGGTAGGCCCAGGTTTAGTGGTCAATTTAAAAAGAAAAGCCGTGACCCTCGGACTCGACGGCGGAAAATCGTGGATTTCAGGTCCAGCTATTAAACCTATCGCGCTCAATAGAGTTATGAATATTAGAAAAACTTTTCCTGATTTGCCTATTATCGCAACAGGCGGAGTGGCGAGTGCCGAAGATGTGTTGGAATTTATTTTAGCAGGGGCAGACCTTGTTCAAATGCTGTCTTCCGCTTTGATAAACGGAAGAAAAACATATGACGAAATAATTGATAAATTGCCTAAGATAATGGAAAAATACGATATCGATTCCATCGAATCTCTTAGAAAAACAGAGCTCGATATCAAACCTCAAGGCATCGGTGGAAATCCGATAATAGATCACGACAAATGCACCAAATGCATGCTTTGCGTCAGAATCTGCCCAGAAGCAGCTCTAAGTTTCACCGATAAAATCGAAGTGGATAAAAACATCTGCATGAAATGCGGATTATGTGAATCCAGATGCCCTGTCGAAGCAATCAGCGGGGTGTTATGATGAGCCGATATACTCTTAAATGCATAAGCTGCGGCAAAATCTACGAACCGACGCCAAATAGATACACATGCGATGAATGCGGAGATCTGCTTGGCACATTGGAAGTTGTATACGATATGAAAAATATCCATCTGACTAGAAACGACTTCGATAAGAAAGCCGGCATCTTCCAGTTTAAAGACCTTCTACCTGTTTCATCACATACACAGATAGATGAATTTATAGGAGGAACGCCTTTACTGAAATTCAAAGGTTTATTAGGTCAAAATGAGGTACTTATAAAATACGACGGAATCAGCTTTTCGAGTTCATATAAAGACAGAGCAAGCATAATAGCCGTCAATAAGGCAATCGAACTTGGATACGACACGATCTACTGCGCTTCAACAGGCAATGCTGCATCGTCGTTAGCCCTTACATCGGCTCATACAAATTTAAAAACTTACATTTTTGTACCTGATAAAATACCCAAAGGCAAGTTGTCGCAATTGTTGGTGGCAGGCGCTGAGGTCATTCCAGTAAAAGCGACTTATGATGAGGTCTTTGATATTTCACTTGATATCGGCAGAGAAAAAGGATGGTATTGTAGAAACTCGGCAATCAACCCTTATCTTCTTGAAGGCAAGAAAACCGGCGCTTATGAAATCATGGTTCAAAATGATTATTCAGCTCCCGATTACTGTTTGGTGAGCGTGGGCGATGGTACTGTAATCAGTTCCATCTGTAAAGGATTCAAGGAGTTCTATGAACTCGGTCTTGTAGATAAGATTCCGAAGGTCATAGGCGTACAGGCTGAAACTTCTTCTACCCTCAAACATGTCTTTGATAACGGGGAGCCTTTTACTCCTATTCAAGAAGAGGTATCGACTATTGCAGACAGCATATCTGTCGGAAATCCAAGAGATGTCGTTAAAGCATGTAAATTTGTAAAATCGACTGGTGGTCACTTCATCAGCGTAACCGATGATGAGATTATAAGCGCCATTAAAGAGATGGCCGCTAAAACCGGCGTCTTTGCCGAACCGGCTGGTGCTACGTCGTATGCCGGTCTTAAAAATATGATAAAAAACGGCGCAATCAACAAAGATGATTCTGTATGTATCGTCGTTACTGGAAATGGCCTAAAGGACATAGATGCAGTTGGTAAAGATGCAGATGTGACTTTCTACACGAAAGATGAAGCATATGAAAAAATGAAGGGGGAATAGCTTTGAGATTTGAACAAATTATTATGCCTACAAGTATAGATGAAGCATATAACGCTCTCATAAACGATAAAAATTCGATACTCTTGGCAGGCGGCGCTTTCATCAAGCTTCAAAAAAGAAATGTCAATTCGGCAATCGATCTCTCAAAACTCGGTTTAAACTATATTAAAATCGAGCCGGCTACTTTTGAAATCGGTGCAATGACTTCGCTTCGCCAGATTGAAATAGAGGAAGAATTGCCAAGCGCTTTAAACGACTCTGTAAAACACATAGTCGGCGTAGCACTTAGAAATATAGCTACAATCGGTGGTAGTATATGCGGAAAATATTCTTTTTCAAATACAATCACAGCACTTTTGGCTTTAAAAGCAGACCTTGTATTCTTTAAAAAAGGCAAGATCTCCCTCGCAGAGTTCATAAAATCAGAAGATACCGACCCGGATATTTTAGTTAAGATCATCATCCCAAGAGTCGTACAATCACTATATACAAGCAAACAACTGACATATACAGATTTTCCTATTGTAAACATGGCGGTATCTAAAAATAACCATCTGAGAATTTCTGTGGGTGCAAGACCTATGATTGCAACATTGATCGAAGATCCAAACCTACATCTTTCATCAAAAGAATTACTGAAAGATATAGATTTTGAATCCGATTTGAAAGCTGGCGAAGAATACCGTAGAGCACTTGCTGAAAGCATGTTGGAAGATGCACTCGAGGAGGTGAGAACATGGAAATAACACTAAATGTCAATCACAACATTCACAAGATATTAATTGAACCCGATGAAATGCTGCTGGATACACTCAGAAAACTCGGCTATAAAAGCGTGAAAAAAGGTTGCGACACAACGACTTGTGGTATATGTTCGGTTTCTATCGACGACGAGCTGATTCCATCTTGTTCTTATCTTTCTTATAGAGCTGAAGGAAAGAAAATTTTAACTGTAGAAGGTCTAAAAGAAGATGCAAGAAAAATTGGAGAAGCATTAACCGCAGAGGGCGTTGAACAATGCGGATATTGTTCGCCTGGTTTAGTAGTCGCTATTCATACCATGCTTAAACAATATGAGAATCCAAACGATGAAGAAATCAAGCATTACCTTGCCGGCAACTTATGTAGATGCTCCGGATACGAAGGACATAATAGAGCAATCAAACACTACATGGAGGTGAGACACGATGGCAGTAAATAAACCTATTCGCAAAATCGACGGTATGGGCTTGACTCAAGGTAAACCCGCTTATACCGATGACTTGGCCCCACAAGATGCATTGATAGTCAAAGCACTTAGAAGCCCTTATGCCTATGCAAAAATTTTATCTATCGATACTTCTTCAGCTGAAAAAATGCCGGAAATCAAATGTATTCTGACTTACAAAAATGTACCTGATAATTTGATGACAAGGGCTGGTCAGGGTTATCCAGAGCCTTCGCCTTATGATAAAAAAGTTCTATCAGATATCGTCAGGTATGTAGGAGATGCCGTTGCAATCGTTGCAGGAACAAATATTAAAGCTGTAGAACAGGCGATCAAGAAAATCAAGGTGGAATATGAGGTTTATAAACCTGTTTTAGACTTTGAAGAGGCAAAAGACAATCCTGTTAAAGTTCACGATAAAGATGGAACTTTTGAGATGTTCGATATCGGCCATTTCCCAGATAGAAACTTAGCGGCCGGTTATTCAATGAAAATCGGAGATGTTGAAAAAGAGCTTGATTCATCAGATGTAGTATACGAAGGACGATATTACACTCAGGCTCAAAGTCACGCTATGACCGAGCCTCATTCTTCAACTGCGTACTTGGATTACCATGAAAGGTTAAACGTCATTACATCCACACAGACACCTTTTCACATAAGAAGAATTTTATCTAGAACTCTAAATATTCCCATGGAAAAAATCAGAGTCTTTAAACCTAGAGTAGGTGGAGGGTATGGCGGCAAGCAAGCTGTTCACGGTGAAGTGTTTGTATCGCTGGTAACCATGATGACGGGACTGCCTTCAAAATACATCTACACTAGAAGAGAAGTTTTTGAATCGACTTATTCCAGACATGCTATGAGAGTAGATGTGAAAATCGGCGCTATGAAAGACGGCACTATCGAAGTTGTCGATATGAATATATTATCAAATACAGGGGCCTATGGTGAACATGCTCTTACAGTTTTAATGGTAGCCGGATCTAAAACTCTGCCACTTTATAACAAAGTCAAAGCTGTAGGTTTCAGTGGAGATGTAGTTTATACCAACCTTACGCCAGCTGGAGCTTACAGGGGATATGGTGCGGTTCAAGGTAATTTCGCATTGGAATCAGCTATCGACGAACTTGCAGAAATGCTGAATATGGACCCTATCGAACTTAGAAAGAACAACATGATTAAAGAAATGGAAACTTCCAAAATCTTTGAAGTAATGGGCGAAGGTAAAGAAGGTTCTCCTATGACAGTGGAAAGCTGCAAACTTGATATCTGTTTAGAAAACGTCTTAGAAAAAATAGGATGGAAAGAAAAGTATCCTTTTGTCGAAGTCGACAAAAACACTGTAAGAAGTGTAGGACTTGCTCTTGCAATGCAAGGCTCTGGTATTCCATTTATAGATATGGGAAGCGCTTCTATTAAACTCAACGATTTCGGCACTTTCAACCTTACAATCGGTGCTACCGATATAGGAACAGGTTCCGATACAATCCTGGCTCAAATAGCAGCTGAAGCGCTTCAAATTCCAGTGGGTAAAATAAGCGTATACTCATCAGATACCGACCTTACTCCATTCGATGTAGGCGCTTACGCTTCAAGCACAACATACGTTTCGGGAAATGGCGTGAAAAGAGCTGCTGAAAGAATGGTTCAAGAAATTCTTAGAATAGGTAGAGAACACTTTGACTCTGATGAAGTTTCATATGATGGAGAATATATTTACAGTAAAGACAACAAAATATCCCTTGTCGATTTAGCCACTATAATTACCTATTCTGAAAATCAGCAACAACTTCAGACAATAGGTTCATATGTCGGAGAAACAGCGCCACCTCCATATATGGTAGGTGCAGTCGAGATCGAAATCGATAAAAGAACAGGTCAATATAAGATTCTAGATTATTATGCCTCTGTAGATTGTGGAACTACTATCAACCCTAACCTTGCTAAAATTCAAGTAGAAGGAGGGCTTTTACAAGGAATAGGCATGGCTTCTTATGAAGATGTAAATCATACCGATGAAGGAAGACTTGTCAACTCATCTTTCATGAAATACAGAATTCCTACAAGAGAAGAAGTCGGTGAAATTCATGTAGAATTTGTAGAAAGTTATGAACCATCTGGACCTTTCGGAGCGAAATCTGTAGGTGAAATAGGTATAGATACACCACCGGCAGCTATAGCAAATGCGATTAAAAACGCTATGGGTGTTAGAATCAATAAACTCCCTATCAAAGCTGAAGATATTTGGATGAAAAAGAACAGTCTCTAAAAAGTTAAACTTAATAGTAGAGCAATCGCATCGCAAACAGAAATACTTATACAGTAACTACAGATTTCATCGTTGAATTTTCTGATTTGCTTAACGATACCGATAGCTACAACGAAATCAGAGAATTTCTGTTAGGTCATAATAGGGAGGAAGATTATGAATACAAGAAAAAAAATACAAAGAAGAGCTCATATGGCGGCTGGACATGAACCAGTTGAATTAGTTCTCAAAAATTGCAAAGTAGTCAATGTCTTTAATTATAAAATTGAAGAAAAAGACATCGCCATAGATTCAGGTAAAATTATCGGCCTTGGCGATTATGAAGGAAAAACCGTAATCGATGTAAAAGGAAAATATGTAGTTCCAGGACTAATAGATAGCCATGTTCACATAGAATCTTCTCAAGTCACACCTGGTGAAATGGCGAAGGTGATTGTTCCAAAGGGAACGACCACCATTATCGCCGATCCACATGAGATTGCAAATGTACTCGGTATAACAGGCATTAAATTTATGATGGATGCATCGAAAAACATCCCTTTAAACGTTTTCTTTATGCTTCCATCTTGTGTTCCAGCTACTGAATTCGAGCACTCTGGAGCAACATTGAAGGCCGAAGATTTAGCACCTCTTATCAACTATGACAAAGTGCTCGGTTTAGGCGAAATGATGGACTACCCTGGTGTTATCAATGCAACCGACACAGTCGTCGATAAAATGTTGTTAGCTCACAAAAAGATAATAGACGGTCACAGTCCTTTTGTCACAGGAAAAGATTTAAACGCTTATCTCATTAACGGAATAAGGACAGATCATGAGTGTTCAACCGTCGATGAAATGACTGAAAAACTCGGACTTGGAATGTATATCGCTATAAGGGAAGGTTCTGCTGCAAGAGATTTAGAATCACTTATCAGTGGAGTCACTCCAGAAAATCAAAGAAGATGTACATTCTGCACAGATGATAAAAATCCTCATGACGTCATACACGAAGGTCACATTGATCACAGTATAAGAAAAGCGATAAAATTCGGCATATCGCCGATTAGCGCCATTCAAATGGCTACTATAAACACAGCAGAGTGCTATCACCTAAGAGATATCGGTGCGATAGCTCCTGGTTATGATGCAGATTTTCTGATAGTTGAAAACCTAGAAGAATTCACTGTCGAAAAAGTTTATAAAAAAGGAATCTTGGTCGGTGAAAACGGCAACCCGTTATTCGATATTGCATTGCCTGATTTAAACAAGGTAACCAATACAGTTGCCATCGATATTATTACTAAAAAAGACTTAGAGATCAAACTAAAAAGCGATATAGTGAATGTCATCAGGTTGGAGCAGCATTCTTTAGTAACTGAAAAAGTCATTCGGAAAGTAAGCGTCGACGAGAACAACTGCTTCATATGCAATAAACACATAGATATTCTAAAACTTGCTGTCGTTGAAAGATACGGCAGAAAAGGATCTATAGGGCTAGGTTTAATTGAGAACTTCAAAATGAAAGGTGGAGCCATCGCTACAACAATTGCACACGATTCTCACAATATAATAGTAGTCGGTGACAACGACGATGATATGATCAGTGCCATAGCTGAAATAAAACGTATTCAGGGTGGAATCGCCATCTCGATCAATGGAGAAATCAAGGAGTCTTTGCCCCTTCCAATAGCAGGACTCATCTCCGACAAGAGTATGCACGAAGTTGCAGATACATTGGCAAAACTTAATGACATCGCTAAAAAAGATCTCGATCTTCCAAGTAACATCGATCCATTTATGACACTTAGTTTCTTGGCTCTTCCAGTTATACCGGAAGTCAAGCTAACAGATATGGGGCTATTCGATGTCACAAAATTTGACTTTATCGATATCGAAATCAATGAGTAAAAAAGGTGATATTGATGAATAAATTTATGCAAGAAGCTATAGAAGAGGCAAAAATAGGTATTACGGATCATGAAGGCGGTCCATTCGGTGCAGTAATCGTAAAAAGTGGAGAAATCATTTCTAGAGGTCATAATCAAGTTGTAACTCATAACGACCCTACAGCTCACGCAGAAATGCAGGCCATAAGAAAAGCATGTGAAAAATTAAATACTTACGACCTCGAGGGCTGCGAGATATACTCTACAGGGGAACCATGTCCCATGTGCTACTCAGCTATCCACTGGGCTAGAATCAACAAAATCTACTATGGCTGTTCAAGAAAAGATGCAGCTGAAATAGGATTCGACGATCAATTGCTTTATGACGTTTTAGAGGGAAAAAGCCCCCAGAAGCACATAGCCTCTGAACAGATAGAGAGAAAAGCTTGCCTTAAGCCTTTTAAAGAATGGCAAAAAAGTGATAATAAAATACCATATTGAAATTAAGAGATGCAAAAAAGCA
>JAYENG010000159.1:0-1884 GCA_034721975.1 Bacillota bacterium | reverse complement strand
TCTTAGAGACTCCCCTCAAAATCTCTAAATATCTCTATTTTCAGTTAATCAAATCGACAAAAAAACGAAACCCACTGATTTCAGTGGGTTCATAATGTATCAATAGTTACATTCTTTTGTGGTGGATATGGACCTACAACATCACTAACCACAATTCTAATCATTGAGAGATAATCATCTTCACAGACTGATATGGTGGACAATGAAGATACCCTAAACTCAACTGATTTGATTCCTAAACACAAATATGTATTACCCTCCTATAGAATCGATGCAAAATCGTATCAATTTCTCTAGGATTATCACGAGAAACAATATGTTTAAAACTTAGTATCCGGCACAACTAGTTCCTAAAGCTTCAGCGACTAGTTCCATTTTTCACCATTCTCTGGTGCATTATTTAGAAATTTTTATCAAAATCTCTAAATATTCCAATTTTCCAAAAAATAGTGAAACCCACTTTTTTCAATGGGTTCCAATTGTATCAACGTTTATATTATTTGTGGTGGAGGTGGAGGGAGTCGAACCCTCGTCCAAAAAACCGTCAAAATGACTTTCTCCGAGCGCAGTCACTGATTTATTATTCGCCTTACCTAACGCTCAATGACAAACATATAGATAAGACTAGTCTCTAATTACCCCTTTAGAATGAGACGATTCTAAAGTTTGTTCCTTGCAATTGGTTGTTCATTCCCTAGCGGCAAGGAAGAAAGGCTATAGGATGAACAGCTGCGATTAGGCAGCTAATGCAAATTTATCGTTTGCGTTTAATTTAATTAACCCAGTTCTTTAACGTGTACCCCAGGTATGAAAAACACGGCTCGCTTATCAATACTCAGATTCCCTGTCGAAACCATTTCACCCCCAAGTATATTAATACTTTTGAGCCTCTTTAAAAGCTTTCTCAATAGTACGTTTGGCGTCTTTCTTTGCCATATCTTGGCGTTTATCATATAGTTTCTTTCCTTTTGCTACAGCTAATTCAATCTTTATTTTCCCTTGATCATTCATGTAAATTTTTAATGGAACAAGTGTATAACCTTTTTGAGTTGTTAGACCTATAAGTTTTTTAATTTCACGTTTATGCAAAAGAAGTTTTCTATCTCTTAAGGGATCTACATTATATATACTACCCATTTCATAAGGACTTATGTTCATACTGGTGATAAATATTTCGCCATCTCTTATATCAGCATAAGCTTCCTTGATATTCACTTTTCCTTGACGAATTGATTTGACTTCAGTTCCTTTTAAAGAAATTCCAGCTTCGAAAGTTTCTTCAATGGAATACTCAAATCTCGCCTTTTTGTTTTGAGCAATAATTTTCATGTTCGTACCTCTTTTCCCTTACCTATAGCATTCTAATGCATTTTTAAATAATAGTCAAATATTCACATTGATTATCATAATATCGTAACATGTATACCTTGACAAGTACTCTCAACTAATATATTCTTATATTCAATTTAAATGAAAGGACAGGTAATAAAATGAGTACACATATACATACAGAAACCAAACGCTGCCTGCAATGTAAAACTGCACCTTGTGAAAGCGGATGTCCGATTAATACGCCCATAAAAGAAACTATCAGACTCGCAAAAGAAAACAAACTATACGAAGCAGGAGAACTGCTATTTAATAATAATCCTCTTTCAGTAATTACAGGTTTAATCTGCCCACATGAAGAATTTTGTGAAGGGCATTGCGTCTTCAACGCTAAAAACAATTCAATAAATATAGGCGCTATTGAACATTATATATCAGAGTATTACATTAATAAAATTTCGTTCGAACCCAAAATCGACAAGACAAAAAAGGTTGCCATCGTTGGATCCGGTCCTGCCGGTTTGACTGTTGCAATTATTCTAGCACGCAAAGGTT
>JAYENG010000158.1:0-1898 GCA_034721975.1 Bacillota bacterium | reverse complement strand
GAAATCGGAGTCTTTCAATAAAGTATCAAAATCAACGTATTTAGAGTTTAATTCTTTATCTTCTTTTCGTGTCCTATTGTAATATATGACATTCAAACCAAATCCATTCGCTCGTTTTGCAACCGCTTTTCCTATTCTTCCAAATCCGACAATCCCTAAAGTTTTTCCATATAGTTCTTTCCCTAATAAAAGTCCCGGTTTCCATTCTTTAAACTTGCCGACTGAAACATACTGATCGCTTTCAACAATTCTTCTAGAAACAGCCAATAATAGAGAAAAAGTTAAATCCGCAGTTGCATTTGTCAACACATCAGGAGTGTTGGTTAAATATATTCCCTTCTCTTTTGCATGATCAACATCGAAATTATTGTAGCCTACTGAATAATCGGCAAATATTTTTACATTCTTCGCTTTGTCAATAACCTCTTTATCTATTTTATTCGATAGCATCGTAAGAACAGCATCATAATGTGCGACAATGTTCAATAGCTCATTCTTTGTTGAATCTCTGTCTTCTAAATTGATATCGACTTCATATTTTTCCTTCAACAAATCAATCGCTTCTTCATCAATCATTCTAGTGACATATACTTTTTTCATAAAATAAACACTTCCTTTTGTAGACTTTTAAAAATATTGATGCTAAAATATCATAGTATGGAGGTAGATATGCAATTATTCATTCTAATAATAATCATCGGCTATTTCATAGGATCAATTCCATTTTCCTATTTAATCGGCAAAAAAACTGCTCATTTAGATTTAAGAGAGCACGGTAGCGGTAACTTAGGTTCGACAAACGTTACTAGAATTGCCGGTAAAAAAGCTGGTCTAATTGCGTTTGTATTAGATCTATCTAAAGGTATTCTATCATATCTCGTCGGTTATCACCTGTTGGGAATAACAGGAGCGGCCTTGTGTACAGGGATGTCCATAATCGGACACTGCTACTCGATTTTTATGAAATTCAAAGGCGGAAAAGGCGTTGCTACAACATATGGAATTTTGATTATGTTCAATCCAATTCTTGCAATAACACTATTTGTTATTCAAGTTTTAATTGTTAAAACTTCAAAATTCATGTCATTGGGATCAATCATGACAGCAATTTTCATACCTGTTTTAGGTTATTTTTTCAATATGGAAATCCAATTTATCTACTTGGGAATATTTTTAGCAATCTTTATTCCATTTAGACACAAAGATAATATTAAAAGACTTCTTTCAGGTACTGAGAACAAGTTTAAAATATAGTTTTGGGAGTGGATAGGTGCTGGTGTGCCTCCTGGTCTTCAAAACCAGTGTGTGGTGTTAAGAGCGCCTCTGGTGGGTTCGATTCCCACGCATTCCCGCCAATGCAAAAGAAAGCGATTACTTAAAAACGTAATCGCTTATTTTTTACTCTTATGCATGAATCCGTATATTATGTAACTTATTCCAACTATCACAGAAATAACATACATCACCATAGAAGGTGTTTCATCAACTGATGCATATAAATCAATCAACGGAAATGAAATAAATAAAATTCCAGTAATAATCAAGAAAATTTTTTGAGTTTTTCGATCGCTAAGCATAATCATTCCTCCTTAGTATAACTGTCTTATTATGCTAATACCCTTTTTAATATGTCACCTTTCATTTTTTTGCTATCCATATCATGAAGTACTTCATGTCTTGAATTATATAAAATAACTTCAGTCGTATTACTGTTGATAGATTTTGAATATTCACCCAGTTCAATTACAGCTTTCCCCATTAATCCTACTGGATCTTCATTGCCTGATAGTAAAATAACAGGAATATCTATATCGATTATTTTTTTTTCTTTTTCGACTACTCTTTGTGACACTTCGATTAATAATTCTGCAAATCCTATCGATATCGGGAATGAGCAA
>JAYENG010000157.1:0-10992 GCA_034721975.1 Bacillota bacterium | reverse complement strand
AAAATTAATAATTTTGTGAAGTATGTGAAGTAGTTGTTGGAAATATTTGATATCGAGAGTGAGTATGTTTTTTAAGCAGGTTTATTTTAGATGTTACATGTTACATAGGCTGTATGTTAACCAACGTATGAAAAACACTTTATAGAACTGGGGCTTGATTTGGATCAAAAGGTTCAAACTATACTATTGAAAAATGGTATAATACGAGTTGTGTTTCGAAAGAAATATTAGCGAAGTATAAGTACTCTAACTCTATCAAAGATAGAGTTGGAGTACTTTTTTTGTAAAAAAGGAGAGATGGAAGATTGATTGATTTAGTTAACTTAACAAAATCTTATGATGGAAAAATTAATGTGGTCGATGGGTTGAATATGCAAATCGAAGAAGGTAAAATTGTTGTTCTTATTGGAAAGAGCGGTAGCGGTAAAAGTACAACTCTTAGAATGATTAATAGACTCATCAAAATTACTGATGGTGATATTCTAATCGAAGGTGAAAGCATCAAGAAACAGAATCCGATAAAATTGCGTAGAAGAATTGGCTATGTTATTCAAAAGATTGGATTGATGCCGCACATGACTGTTGGGAAAAATATCGAGATTGTGCCGGAATTAGAAGGTTGGAAACCTGATGAAAGAAAGAAAAGAGCAAAAGAACTTCTTGAGCTTGTGGATCTTCCTTCAAATGAGTACTATAATCGCTATCCAGCTGAACTCAGTGGAGGACAGCAGCAACGCATAGGCGTTGCTCGTGCATTGGCAGTAAATCCAGATATTATCTTAATGGATGAACCATTTAGTGCGTTGGATCCGATTACTAGAGATCAATTGCAACAAGAATTTTTGAAATTGCAAGATGAGATTCATAAAACAATAGTGTTTGTAACGCATGATATGGACGAAGCTTTGAAAATTGCTGACAAAATCGCTGTTCTTCATAATGGTAAAATAATCCAGTATGATGTACCAGAGGAAATTTTAAAAAATCCAGTAGACGATTATGTAAGGGAGTTTGTAGGCAATGATCGATTATGGCAATTACCTGAGTATTTATATGCTAAGGATGTTATGCGTACAGATGTTGCGTTTATAAGCACGAAGCGTTCACCAGCTCAGGCGTTTGAAATTATGAAAAGCAAGGGTACTTATGTTGGATATGTAGTAGATTCGGATTCTAAGCCTCCACGACTTTTTAAAGGCGAAGTTACAATGGAACAATTAAAAAAAGCTACTCGTCATGATCAAAAAATGCTTCAAATTTTAAAAAGTAATGTTCCTTATGTTTATGAGCACACTAATATGATAGAAGTACTCTCAATCATGCAAACTCAGAATTATAAAAGAGTTCCAGTATTGAATCGTGATAATTGTGTCGTAGGTTATATCAATAAAAGCAGTTTATTGAATGTTATATCCGAGGTTATGCCGGATGCTGAATATGAAGAAACAGTCGTAACACCGGAGGAGGGTTAGATATGGGAGAGTTTTTACAATTTTTATCATACAGATTAGGTGATATTGGAGAATTAACAATCGAACATCTTCAAATTATCGCTGTGTCGATATCTTTTGCAGTAATGATTGGTGTACCTACAGGTATTATTATTACTAGGAAAAGAAAAATTGCAAACTTGATTTTAGGATTTGCAAATGTTTTTCAAACATTACCGTCATTAGCACTTTTTGGCTTAATTATTCCAATCCTTGGAATAGGCTATAAGCCATCAGTGTTTGTACTATTTCTATATGCACTTTTGCCGATAATAAAAAACACATATTTGGGTATAACAGGCGTAGATCCTGCAGTTATTGATGCTGGAAAAGGAATGGGCATGACAAGCTATCAGATTTTACGCATGGTAGAAATACCACTTTCACTTCCAGTAATCATGGGAGGAATTAGAATTTCTACAGTTATCAACATTGGTACAGCGACACTTGCAGCATTAATTGGTGCAGGTGGATTAGGAGACATGATATTTAAAGGAATATCACTCAATAATTCCAGTATGATTTTAGCTGGCGCGATACCGACGGCGCTTTTGGCATTGTCTGTAGATGCACTATTGGGAAGAGTTGAAAAGCGACTTGTACCAAAAGGTCTTAGATAGCAGGATAGTATAAAATAATCAACATTTTTTAAAAAATATAAATACAAAAGGAGAAAATTATGAGAAAGAATTTAAAATTGATTTTAACACTTGCAATGATTTTGGTCATTGTTGCTTTAGCGGGATGTTCAAACCAAGATGAGGTTTCAACAATAAGAATTGGACATAAAAACTTTACGGAACAAAGAATACTCGGTCAAATGTTTGCTGTAATCATTGAAGCGAAAACTGATTATGATACTGATGTAAAAGAATTCGGTGGAACTCAATTAGTGTTTGAAGCTGTAAACAATAATGAAATTGATTTATATGGTGATTATACTGGAACGCTTTATACAGCAATGTTGCAAATGGAAGGTGAAAACGATCCTGACAAGGTTAAAGATATTGTGAAAGAGCGCATTGAAGCAGAATATCCGCTTAATCTTCTTGAACCGCTTGGATTCAATAATACCTATACTTTAAGTGTAGATAGAGCAGTTGCGGAAAAATATAACCTTACAAAAGTTTCTGATTTAATAGAATATGGTCCCGAGTTGACTTTAGGTGCAACTATGGAATTTTTAGAAAGAGAAGATGGAATGGTTGGACTTAAAAGAGTATATGGGATTACATTCAAGGAAGAAGTTGGTCTGGATCCCGGAATTCGATATACAGCAATAGAAAATGGAAATGTAGATTTAATCGATGCCTTTTCTACTGATGGAAAAATCAAAGAATATGATTTAGTGATTTTGGAAGATGATAAACAATTCTTCCCACCATACTATGTCATGAGTATTTTGAATGATGAAGCATTTGAAAACTATCCAGATGCTGTAGAAGCGCTTCGTATGTTAGAAGGACAGATTTCAGAAGATGAAATGCAGGAAATGAATTATCTAATAGATGAGGAAGGTTTATCTGAGCGTAAGGTAGCTGAAGATTTCCTAAGAAACAAAGGGTTAATCGAATAGTCAATAAAGAAATGTATATTGATTCAAAGAATAATGTATTTAGTGAAAAACAAATATTATAGTCAAAATCCGTTATCATAAAAATTAGCACGCTAAATCAAATAAGGAGTTGCTTTAATGCAATCATTAAATGAGTTGCGCAAGAAAAAGGAATTAAATATTGATAAACAGAGCAAAATAAAATTAATCAAAGTAAGAAAAGCAGTCGAAAGCGATGTCGATGGGATATTTAATGTGGCATCAACTGTTGGTAAAGGAAAAAACGAGTCATACGGCGGATTTTTGATGGATGATTATAAGAAAAACAAAGAATATTTTAAAAACCTATTCAAAGAAAAAATAAAAGAACTAGAATTTTTCTATATAGCGGAAAGAAACAAAAAAGTCATTGGTTTTTTAATAGGGTATACTGAAGAGGAATGGTGTAAAGATAATACTAATTGGATTGGAGAAATTTCATGGAATCCAGATTTTGATTTGAATAAAACAAAAAAATTCATACTAACAGATAAAATTGCGATTTCTTCAAATTATACAGGCCGTGGAGTTGGAAGTAAAATATATAAACGACTTATGAATGACATGAACAAAGCAAATTATAAATACATTTTCTCAGAAACAATTGTTTATCCAGTTGCAAATTTTGCATCGTTATCTTTTATGAAAAAGCAATCATTTGAATTGGCTGGAACAAGATATGAAAAATATAAAGGTGCTATGTATTTTGATCATATTTATTGTAAATGTATTGAACAAAATCAAGCTAAATAAAACATGAAACCAATGCAGGTTTTAATGAAGTTGAAAATGTAGTAAATTAATTCAAAGGCGTATTTTCAGTAATGAGAATATACCTTTGAATTCTTTTTATTTTTGGTTGTTTTCCTTGGCTAATGAGGTAATCCGGTAAATGAAATCAGATTTTGCATCGGTATATCCATTTCTATCGCATGTATATTTTTTTTGTAGCTCGACTTTCAATTTTCCATATTCTTCTGCAATCTCCGGATGAGCAAGCAGATAATCTCTAAAATGGAGTTCATCCCAATCTCCAGCGTATCTGATATGGACGTGATAAGTTTGACCTATGAATCCATTTGGCGTATATCCTTTCATCAGCATTATATGAGGCGGCGGGTTAGTCGGCTGAGGGGTATACACATAATTAATCGATTGCATATCGGATATGAGTTTTTCGGTATCGGTATCTTTTGCAATTTCAAGAAGAATATCTATAGTCGGTTTAGCAAATAAATTTGGTATGCATGTACTTCCGAAGTGATTCATTCTCACGATGTTGTCTACTCCTATAGTTTTTTCTATTATCGA
The DNA here is from genome assembly GCA_034721975.1 of Bacillota bacterium. GTDB lineage: Bacteria > Bacillota > Clostridia > Peptostreptococcales > Acidaminobacteraceae > DAOURC01. Next base: position 6,597 of record JAYENG010000157.1, on the reverse strand, counting down.
TTTTTCGATTGAATAATTTTCTTTCCAAATCGGATTATGTTTTTCTATTATGATGGGAAACAATTCCCAAAGTTCTTCATTTGACATTTCACTTAAAGATTTTGCCACGAATATCACCTCATGAATAGAATATATCAGTTGATTCGGTAAATCAATCAGAGTATTTTTTGTTGAACCAGGGTGTTTTTTATGAATAATGAGGTTTGAATGATATAATAAGGATAAATGATTTTTAATTATGAAAATAATAGCGATGTTTCATCGTTATAAGAGAGGATTTATATATGAGCAAAAGATTGGTTTTAGCGGAAAAACCCTCAGTGGGGAAAGAGATTGCAAGGGTATTGAACTGCAATAATAAAAACAACGGTTATTTTGAAGGCAAGGACAGCATTGTTACATGGGCATTCGGCCACTTGGTAACCTTAGGGGAACCTGAAGTGTATGATGAAAAATTCAAACATTGGGTGTTGGAGGATTTACCTATTTTGCCCGACAGATTAAAAACTGTAGTTATCAGGCAATCGGGAAAACAATATAGCATAGTAAAAAACTTGATGCAAAGAAACGATGTAAATGAAATTGTCATCGCTACGGATGCGGGGCGTGAAGGAGAACTGGTTGCTAGATGGGTTATTGAAAAAGCTCATATAAAAAAAACTATAAAAAGACTTTGGATTTCATCAGTAACCGATAAGGCAATAAGAGAAGGATTCAAGAATTTAAAACCCGGAAAAGATTATGAGAATCTTTTCCATGCAGCAACTGCAAGGGCAGAGAGCGATTGGCTTGTCGGAATCAATGGAACCAGAGCGCTGACGACAAAATACAATGCGCAGCTTAGTTTGGGAAGGGTTCAAACTCCGACGCTGGCGCTTATTTCTGATAGAGAAGAATCGATTAGAAGATTCAAACCTGTACAGTTTTATGGATTGAAGATATTTGTTGATGACTTAGATTTTGTTTTAAAATCTAAAAATGGTGAATCGAGGTTCTTTGATGAAAACGAAGTGAATAAAATCATTTCTGACATCAAGGGGAAAGATGCCCTGGTTTTAAGCGTAGAAAAGAAAAGTAAAAAACAATATCCTGATAAACTTTATGATTTGACGACTCTTCAAAGAGACGCATATACACGTTTCGGGTATTCACCAAAATTGACATTGTCGATTATGCAAAAGCTGTATGAGACTCATAAAGCGTTGACTTATCCAAGAACAGATTCGAGACACTTGACAGAGGATATAGTAAATACTTTAACTGAAAGATTAAAGGCAATAAATATAAGCGATTATAGAAAAATTGCTTTTAGCATTTTGAGGAAACCTCTTAAAACTTCAAAACATTTTGTCGATGGAACCAAAGTATCTGATCACCATGCAATTATTCCTACAGAAGAGAGTGTAAGAGGAAATGATCTTACTTTCGATGAAAGAAGAATTTATGAATTGGTCGTTCAAAGATTTTTGGAAGTCCTTATGCCGCCTAGTGAATATGAAGAAACCAAGATTTCAATATCCATAGATTCATTTTTGTTTGAAACATCATTCAAGAATGTAACGAATTTAGGATTCAAGTCCATTTATATCGAAAATGAGGAAAAAGCAAAAATTTCTAATGTCAAAGCTAAGCAGCACCTGAAAGTTAGAGATCATAAAAAAACGAGTGGTGAAACAAAGCCGCCTGAATATTTCAATGAAGCATCATTGCTTGGTGCTATGGAGAATCCTTCGAAATATATAATTGATGATGAAAAAAAATTGAAGAAGATTTTAACTGAAACAGGTGGGCTCGGTACAGTTGCAACAAGAGCAGAAATAATTGAAAAATTATTTCAAACAAAGCTTATGGAAAAAAAAGGCAAGGCTATCAAGTTGACTAAAAAAGGCAATCAATTATTGAAACTTGTACCTGAAGATTTGAAGAGCCCGTTATTGACTGCCGAGTGGGAACAAGATCTTAGGGCGATAGAAAAAGGAAAACTGAAAAGAGAAGCATTTATTAGAAAAATGAAGACATACACCATTTCTGTTGTAGATGAAATAAAAAAAGATAAAAAGAGTTTTAAACATGATAATCTGACAAATACCAAGTGTCCTAAATGCGGAAAACCGATGATGTCTGTAGATAATAAAAACGGTAAGAGTTTGGTTTGTATAGATAGAGCATGTGGTTATAGAGAGAGAATTTCAGTAGTCACCAACGCAAGATGTCCTAAGTGTCATAAAAAGCTTGAACTCAGAGGGCCGAAGGAAAAACAATTCTTCATTTGTTCTTGTGGATACAAAGAAAGTATGGCTTCTTTCGAAAAAAGAAAAAAAGAAAGATCCAAGCAGGGTGGGAAAAAAGATTATATCGATTATATGAAAAAACAGAAGCAAAAAGAAAAAAAAGAGATACAAGATGATAATCCTTTTGCAAAAGCGTTGGAAGGAATAAAATTCGATTAGAGATTTATATTAAAAGCGATAGATATTTTGCATAAGAAGAGGGCTTTCTTTCATTGATGATTTTGTTGTTAAAATATATCAAACCTGAGAGTTCTTTTCTTATATTTTATAGGGGTGGTGATCAAAGTAGACACTGTAACTAATATGATTAGAAATTGGTTTGTAGGAAAAGATCAAAAATTCATATTTGAAAAAGTTGATATAGATTCTTTTGAATTACCTGATATTCAAGAGACGAATCTTTACATACACATTCCGTTTTGTAAAAGCATGTGCCCATATTGTCCTTATAACAGGGTGCTTTATCAAGAGGAAATGATCGGCTCATATATAACTGCTTTATTGGAGGAAATTGAAATATATGCTCGAGAACTCGGCAGAATCACTATTTCATCTGTTTATATCGGCGGGGGAACACCGACTAACGCCATTGACGAATTAGAAGATGTAATCGATAAAATAAAAACGTGTTTCAATGTTGTAGGTGACATCGCCATAGAAACGACCGTAGCAGATATCAATGAATATAATGTTCAAAAGCTGAAGTCGTATGGAATCAATATGATCAGTATCGGTGTGCAAAGTTTTGATGAAAAATATTTAGAATTGTTGGGAAGAAACTATAATAGCGAAACGATCAAGCCGGCACTTGAGCTTTTGAAAGAAGCGAACTTCGATACTGTGAACATAGATTTGATGTTCGCTTTCCCGGGGCAAAGTGAAAAGGAAATAATGGATGATATAAATAAAGCAAATGAATACGGGATTGAACAAATAACCGCGTATCCATTATTTACGTTTCCATATTCAACTATTGGAGAGTATCTTAAAATCAATAAGATCAAAATGCCGAAGTTTTTTGTCAGGCGGAAATTTTATAAATTGATTCACGATTATTTTATTGATAACGGTTATGAAATGACCTCCGTTTGGAGTTTTAAGAAAAAGAATATAGATGGCAAAAGATATTCATCTGTCACACGGGAAGGTTACATTGGATTCGGGGCTGGCGCGGGGTCGAGGTTTAAAAGTCAATTTCATTTCAATACATTCGGAATCACTGAATATGAGAATAGATTATCAGAGGGTAAACTTCCAATAGCCGTAAATATGCCGATTCTAGATAGATTATCCAGGTATTACTGGATTTACTGGAGATTGTACGATACACAGGTTTCAATAGAAGAGTTTAATAAATACAGTGATTGGAAAATGAGAATTTTAATGAAGATATTCACGATATTAGGATTTTGTAAAAAGAATGAAGATAATTATTATCTCAATGAAAGAGGTTCGTTTTGGATACATTTGGCGCAGAATTATTTTGTGCTTAATTACATCAATAAAGTATGGAGCGTTATGAAAGAGGAATCTTTTCCAGAAAGAATTAGAATATAGCCTAAAACTTAATTGTTGACATAATTGGTGAATGACTTTAGAATATACTTGTGTTAATAATTTGTTTGGTGCCCGAATAGGGAGAATAGGGAATGGAGTTAAATTCTTCAGCGGTCCCGCCACTGTAAAGTAGAGCTTTATATCATACCACTGTTTCGACGGGAAGGGATATATGCTATGACGCTAAGCCAGGAGACCTGCCAAGTAAATGATTTGATTTGAACAATGGTAAAGTTCGGATTCTATTTGTTATGCAAATAGAATTTGGACTTTTTTTATTTCTAGATATGAATCAAGAGATTTTAAAACGGGAATCAAGTCAGTTTTAACATAAAATTTTAAATACGAGGTGATATTTTGAAATTATTAGAAGAAACATTAAAGGAGATTGGACCGATCGATAAAGAAATGTTGGAGAAATCGAGGCAACGAGTAGACAGTCTTATCAAGCCTGTTGGTAGCATGGGAAGAATAGAAGAATTCCTTGTTCAATTAAGCGGTATTAAAAATGAGCTTTATCCAGAAATAAATAAAAAAGCTATCGTAATCATGTGCGCAGATCATGGAGTGATCGATGAAGGTGTAGCGATCAGTCCAGCGGCTGTGACTGTTTTACAAACAATAAATTTCGCTAAAGGATATACAGGTGTATGTGCTTTGGCCAAGCAATCCGGTGCTGATATTGTAACAGTCGACATCGGGGTATTTGAAGATGTCGATCATGAGGGTGTAATAAACAAAAAGATACGATACGGTACCAGTAATATGAGAGTCATGCCTGCGATGTCTTATGAAGAAGCTGTAAAATCTCTTGAAATAGGAATTGAGATTGTGCAAGATCTAAAAGATAAAGGATATGATATCATAGGAACCGGTGAAATGGGGATTTGCAATACCACTCCGAGTTCTGCAATAATATCTGTTCTTGGAAATGTCGATCCGGCTGAAGTCACTGGCATAGGAGCTAATTTGCCGGAGGACAGAGTTTTAAATAAAATACAAGTGATAAAAGATGCTATAAAAAACAACAATCCCAATTCAAATGATCCGATAGATGTTTTGGCAAAAGTAGGTGGATTTGAAATAGGTGGAATGGCAGGCGTAATGATTGCCGGAGCGGCAAATAGAATACCTGTAATAGTAGATGGTTTTATTTCTACTGCGGCGGCTTTAATTGCATGTTCCATAGAACCGAAAGTCAAAGAATATCTTATTCCATCACATAAAAGCGTGGAAAAAGGAGCGAAATACGCCTCTGAACTATTAGGTTTAGAGCCGGTGCTTGATTTGGATATGAGACTTGGAGAAGGTACAGGCAGTGCAATAATGTTCAATTTAATTGAAGGCGGCATATTGATGAACAAGAATATGATCACATTTGAAGAAATGGGAATCGGTGTAGTCTAGAAGGCATTTAATGAAAGAACACCAAGTATTGTAAAAAAACTTGGTGTTTTTAGTATTATTTTTTATCCGATTTTCTTTTATATTCTTCTTTTGGAAGAATCATTTTAATTTCTTTCTCGATATCATCAAGTAAATCTTCATCCTTTGGAGCCACAAATGTTATGGCGATACCGTCTTTACCCATTCTTCCAGTACGACCTATTCTGTGAATGTAAATCTCGGGGCTTTCTGGAATATCGTAGTTATATATGTGAGTTATACCTGTGATATCAAGACCTCTAGCCGCCACATCAGTAGCGATAAGATATTGAATGTTTGCTTCTCTAAAAGATTTCATGACCCTCTGCCTTTTGCGTTGAGTCATATCTCCGTGAAGTTTGGCGCAAAGGTATTTATGAGCAGCCATTTCTTCTTCAAGTTTATCGGCACGCCTTTTAGTTCTGCAAAATATGATAGATAAAAATGGATTTGTTTTGTCCAGTTCATTAAATAGAGCTTCTTGCTTCCATCTGTCTGAAGAAAGAACGATTTTTTGTGTGATTGCATCCAAAGTGATGTTTTCTTTTTTTACCGCCAATTCCAAGGGGTTGTCCATATATTTATAAGCAAGTTTTTTTACCTTGGAATCCAAAGTTGCAGAAAAACACAATAGTTGTTTATCCTTATTGGTGCTCTTCAAAATCGTCTCAATTTCATTTTTAAAACCTGAAAGAAGCATTTGATCCGCTTCATCAAGAACCAATGTTTTTAAATGAGTCAAATCGATGGTGTTTCTACCTATATGGTCTATAAGTCTTCCAGGAGTTGCCACCACTAAAGCTACTTTGTTTTTTAATTTACGCAGCTGTGAATTGATGTCGGTGCCGCCGTATACAGACAATATGTTGAAATCAGTATTTACAGCGAGTTTTTTTGCTTCAGCTGTAATTTGAATGGCGAGTTCCCTTGTCGGAGTTAAAATCAATCCTTGAATATTGGAATTATCGCAATCGAAATGTTGAAACATAGGAAGTAAAAAAGCCAATGTTTTGCCAGTCCCGGTTTGTGCCTCGGCCATCAGATCACTATTATCCATAATTTTTGGTATGGTAAGATTTTGTATGGGAGTAGGAGACTTGATTCCTTGTTTTTTTAAATTAGTTAATAGGTTATCATTTAAACCTAAATCATTAAATGTATTCATATATTATCCTTTTCTTTTATATTAAAATAGACTGCTTAATTGTATAATGAAGTTGAACTAGTAAAAAAAAATCCATAATGGGTCAAACTGTATTATAATTGTATCGTTAAAAACAATATTATATACAGGAGATGACCTCACTATGGACAATATTAATGA
>JAYENG010000156.1:0-11030 GCA_034721975.1 Bacillota bacterium | reverse complement strand
AAAATTTCAACTCATAATAAACTAATACAATAACAATTACTGTAAATATCAATGTAGTAATTTTAACAAATTTCATTATTTTCTTTTTATCCATTAAATCACCCTCTCCGACTGATTACCCAGTGAAAAATCAAATATTCATCGGTAAAATTTTAATGCCCGCTACAGGAATTTTTTCGGTTCTATATTTGTTGATTCGTTGCATTTTTATTTCATGCATCATTTCGAAATTTGCAAGCTCGCTTCCATCTTTTATTCTAACAACTTGTACACCCTTAGTATTCCGAGTAGCTTTCTCTCTGATCAATGAAGTATTCAACAAAATTGCAGTTGCATTAGAAGAAGAACTGAAGCGATAAATGAAAATATCGATATCTTCTACAATGTGAATCATTCTAACTAATTTTTGATCATTATTATAAGCATTGATCAATTTTTTTCTATTCGTTTTAGTTTCATAACTTTTAAGAGGAACTTTTGCCATTTTGCCATTTTTATAACCAAATATCATATAACCATTATAATCTTTTGTGACAACGATCCTCAGAATTTTTTCACCTTTTTCTACATCTACGATATTCGGTATGTAATCACCTAATTCACTTGCTTTTGAATCTATCAATTCAGTAGCTTTTATTTTATAAACATTCCCTTTATTTGAGAACATTAAAACATCTGCAACATTTGATGTTTCAATACTTTGTAAAATTTCATCATCGTCTTTCAATCTATGTGTATTAGCAGCTCTTAAAGAGACCAAACTCACTTTTTTAATATAATTATGATCTGTAAAGAAAATATTGACATTATAATCTTCAATGATTTGTGCAGTTGATATTATTTTTAAGTTTTCCTCATGAACAATTTCACTTTTTCTAGATATATCGTATTTTTTCCCGATTTCTTTAAGTTCCCTTATAATAATCTTCTTTATTTCATTTTTATCAGATGCCGTTTTTTCATAAGAATCTATCCTATCTCTTAGATCATCTACTTCGCTAACTCTATCTAAAATATATTCTTTATTGATATTTCGAAGCTTGATATTGGCGACGTATTCAGCCTGAATAATATCAATGCTAAAAAATTCCATTAAATTTGGGATAACCTGGTCATCACGATCCGAATTTCTAACTATCTCTATGGCTCTATCGATATTCAAAAGCACCTGTTTTAGTCCTAAAGCCAAGTGTAACCTCTCCTGAAACTTCCTTATATCGTAAAGAAGGCCTCTTTTTATCGAATTCATCCTAAATTCTAGCCACTCATACAAAACGCCTTTAATACCCAATACAACCGGTTCATTTTTGACAACAATGTTAAAATTACAACTAAAATTATCTTCTAATGAAGTATCTTTAAATAATTTCGCCATAAGCTTCTCATAATCAGTTCCTCTTTTTAAATCAATAGTAATTTTCATGCCATTTAAATCTGTTTCATCGCGTATATCTGATATTTCTTTGATTTTACCCACCTTGATCAAACCAATGACTTTTTCAATAATCGCCTCAGTAGTAGTTGTATATGGAATTTCGTATATTTCTATAATGTTCTCTTTTTTGAAATATTTATATTTCCCTCTGATTTTAAACGTACCTGAGCCTACATCATATATTTGCTTAAATATCCCTTCATCATAAATAATTTTGCCGCCCGTTGGAAAATCCGGCCCCTTTAGATAATCCATGACATCGATATCTTTATCTTTGATATAAGCAATAGTCGTCTCACATATCTCTTTTAAATTGAAACTGCAGATATTCGAAGCCATCCCAACTGCAATCCCCTTGTTGGGATTGACCAAAATACTTGGAAATCTAACAGGTAGCAATCTTGGTTCTTTCATAGTTCCGTCATAGTTATCTACAAATTCAACCACATCTTTATCTATGTCTTTAAAAATATCCTCTGCAATTCTACAAAGTTTTGCTTCGGTATAACGCGATGCAGCAAAACTCATATCGCGAGAATAAACCTTGCCGAAGTTACCCTTTGAATCGATATATGGATGAAGCAAAGATTCATTTCCTCTGCTTAATCTAACTAAGGTGGTATAGATAGCTTGATCCCCATGTGGATTTAGCTTCATTGTCTGCCCTACAATGTTGGCAGATTTTGTTTTTACACCCTTCAAAAGGTTCATTTTATACATTGTATATAACAATTTTCTATGACTTGGTTTGAATCCATCTATCTCAGGTAAAGCACGAGATAGAATCACACTCATTGCATATGGCATGTAATTAAATTCTAAAGTTTCAGTTATTTTTTGTTCTTTCATATTTTTCATTCTCATCACCTAATTCAAGTCTAGTAATTCTGTATACTGCGGTCCATTATCTTTAATAAATCTTTTCCGGGATAAAATATCATCTCCTAAAAGCGTTTCAAACATCATTTTTGTAGCTTTTACATCATCTTCAGTTACTTTTATCACTCTTCTTGTTTCAGGATTCATAGTTGTCAGCCATAGCATTTCAGGTTCATTCTCTCCTAAACCTTTTGAACGATGGATTTTATATTTTCTGTCATCTAAATTTTTAATGATATCACTTTTTTCAACCTCATCGTAAGCAAAATATGATTTTTCTTTTGAAATTATTTCATAAAGTGGTGATTCAGCGATAAATACCTTTCCCTCACTGATTAAAGATGGTGCTAAACTATAAATCATTGTCAAAATCAATGTCCTTATCTGAAATCCGTCAACATCTGCATCCGTTGTAATAATAATTTTGTCATATTGAAGACTCCCTATATCAAATAGATTGAAGTCTTTAGCATGTTTTGTTTTAATCTCGATTCCACAACCTAAGACTTTTACCAAATCCATAATGATATCACTTTTAAATATTTTTTCATAATCCGCTTTTAAAGTGTTCAATATTTTACCACGTACAGGAATAATAGCCTGAAACTCGGCATTTCTAGCCATTTTACAAGCACCTAAAGCCGAATCCCCTTCCACTATAAAAAGTTCCCGTTTATCGATGTCTTTTGTACGACAATCAACAAATTTTTTTACCTTATTCACAATATCATTCTTCACACTCAATTTTTTCTTTAAACTCTGACGCGTTATTTCAGCCTTTTCCCTACTTCTTTTGTTTACAAGAATTTGGTTTATAATTTTTTCGGTATCATTTTTGTTTTCTATGAAGTAGATTTCTAATTTTTCCTTGATTAAATCGGTCATGAACGATTGGATGAATTTATTTGTTATTGATTTTTTTGTTTGATTTTCATAACTTGTTGTAGTTGAAAAAGAATTGGAAATTAAAATCAAACTATCTTCGATATCAACAAATGTAATTTTTTTCTCGTTTTTAGTATATTTGTTCATATTTTTAATCTGTTTGTCTATTTCATACACCAAGGCGCTTTTAACCGCCTTATCTGGAGAACCGCCGTGCTCCAAAAAACTCGAATTATGAAAATACAACAGCGCTTTGTTTTCATTGTTGAATGTCATTGCGAGTTCGATTTTCACTTTATATTCTGGCTTGTCTTCACGGTCCTTACCTCTGCCCATACCTTCAATTTTAATTATTTCACTGAATTCTTTCCCTTCGCTTAATTCATCGATATAATCTTCTATGCCATTTTCATATAAGAACACTTCTTCATAGTCAAGAATTTCATCCTTATAAATAAATTTAATACCCTTATTTACAATTGCCTGTTTTTTAATTACATCGGTAAAATAATCCGAACTGATATTTATATCAGTAAATACATCCAAATCAGGTCTCCAAGTAATTTTACTGCCGGTTTTCCTACTTTTATCTACTTTTTTCTTTTTCAATTTATCAGCATTATGACCTTTTTTAAAATTGATGGCATATTCATATCCGTCTCTTACAACAACTACATTCATATACTCCGAACTATATTGAGTAGCACATAAACCCAAACCATTAAGCCCCAAACTATATTCATAGTTTTCAGCATTATTTGTATTATATTTTCCACCAGCATAAAGTTCACAAAATACTAATTCCCAGTTATATTTTCTCTCGTTTTTATTATATTCAACAGGGATTCCTCTACCATTGTCAATTACGCTGATTGATAAATCCGAATGACGAACCAATGTGATTTCATTCCCATAACCTTCTCTTGCTTCATCTATTGAATTTGATAGTATTTCAAATGTCGAATGCTGACATCCTTCTATACCGTCAGATCCGAATATCACAGCAGGGCGCTTTCTAACACGGTCGGCACCTTTTAAAGCTGTTATACTTTCATTATTGTACTTTGTCGCCACGATGATCACCTCTCTTATATGATAACATATGTTCTATTTCAATAAAATAGTTAACTATTTCCATAATATGTGTTATCTTTATATAATAACGACTAATTAAGGATGGTACAATGAAGAAAATACCAAAGATTTTAACTTTAATCAACATATTTATTTTAATAATCAGCATCATTACAGTGATTTTATTAAAATTGCCACTTTGGCTAGGATTATTTGTTGCTATTATTTCTATGACTATCACTCTTATAAAATATGAGTATACTTATAAACAAATGACAAGTAAATCTCTTGAAAACATTAAATTGGTAAGTAGGGTTTTAATACTATTGTCATTGATTTCACTGCTTATTCCTCTTTTAATAGAAATAGGTTGTTTGCCTAATTTCATTTTCTATTCGATAGAAAAAATATCCTCTTTTAACATTGTCCTTTTTTCATTTTTGTTATCGCTTGTTCTTTCGATGATTCTCGGTACAGCTATAGGCACTCTAACAATATTGGTTCCTCTATTTCTCAGTATCAGTTATAATCTTTCCATTCCTGTTGAATTTATAGTCGGCGCTTTAGTTTCTGGATCATATTTCGGGGATAGAACATCTCCCCTTTCTTCAAGTGCTCATCTAACTGCCTTAGTAACTAAAACATCGGTAAAAAAGAACATTCATTTAATGATTATCAGCTCAATCATTCCTTTTATTATATCAGTATTGCTCTATAACTGGTTAGGAAAACCATTTATCGTAAATGATTCTGCAAATATTGAAGGATTAAAACTGGCATTAAGCAAAATATACATTATCAGTCCAATGTATATTTTACCAATATTTCTTTTAATTGGACTGATTACTTTTAGAATTCCTATTATTCATTCCATAGTCATTGTCTATGCAGTTTCTTTTTTAATATACTTGACACAGGGATTTGATATCGCTCATTATATCACTATAAGTATCAATGGATTTTCTACTGAAAATATATATTTGAATAATATTTTAAAAAGTTCCGGTTTTTTTCAAATGTTTGATGTGCTTCTAGTAATCATCGCATCAGCAGTACTAAATAGTTTATTTGAATTATCTGGCATGCTGGATGATATTATAAAACCATTTCTAAAAAACATTAAAACCTATTCCCAATTAACTCATAAAGCGGCAATTCTAAGTATTGTTTTATCAATTCTCACTTGTAACCAAACACTCACATCGATTATTACCGGTAAATATTTAAATAACTATTATGACGATCTTGATGTAAAAAGAAATTACCTAGCTAAAACTATTGGAGATACTGGTTTAAATATCGTTGGAATCATTCCATGGAATGTAAATGGATTATTAGTAGCAACACTCACAGGCGTTCCCACTATAATATATTTTAAATATGCATTCTTCACTTTACTTTTGCCGCTGTTTTCAACGATAATACATCCCATTATATATAACCGTATTGCAGAATAATTGCATTATCTGATTATTTTTTAACAATCTTTGTCATTCGCTGTTCTTTTTCTTGTTTATTAATGATATTATTTAATAAAGAAAAATGATACTATGAAAATTGTTAAGAATATGACTGTATCAGAAATATTGATAATGGATCGTGCCCTCGCTGATATATTTGTTAGTTATAATTTTAAATGTCTTGGCTGTCCATCGGCATCTATCGAATCATTAGAACAGGTTGCAGTTGTTCATAAAATCGATCTAGATGCTTTGTTAAAAGATTTAAATGAAAATTACAATGGCGATTGATATAAATAAAGCACCCTGAATGGGTGCTTTATTTATCGAATTCAAATACACTACCTGTATTATTTTCAAAAAATTCATCCGGCATTTCTTTTTTCAATAAATTTACAGCCCTATCTCCAGTGCAATGCGATACTCCGATTTTCTTGATTTTTAGTTCTTTAAAAATTTCTATAGTATCCATAATTCTTTTATCAGACGCATTTCTTAAATGAGTTCCTCCAATGACCGCTAAAATCGGCTCAGAGAATAATTTCTTGACGGTCGTAATAATATTTCTGATACCTGGATGTGAACACCCCACTAAAACAACCAGCCCTTTCTCACCTTTGACGACTACCGAAATTTCATCATTAAACAAATCTACAATATTCTTCCCATTTTCCTTAATATAAAATTGTTCATTAGTTTCTTCAAGAAAATTTCTTTCAAAGTTCGTTACAACATAGATATTTTCAGAAACTTTTGTAATAGAATTTTTTATCAAATTTATACTAACTCCATTACCCTCTAAAAATTCACTGTTGAAATCATTCCCGATATATTTGCTTATTTCATCTACGATTTTATATTTCTTATCAAAAAAATGAGATGAAACAAAAAATTGAAGATTATTATGATATTTTTCAATAAATGGTTTCACTCCACCCGAATGATCATAATGCCCATGACTGATAATCATTTTATTTACACATTTCAGATCTATATCCATTAATCGAGCATTTCTGATAAATGCATCACTTTGACCGGTATCAAAAATAATGCTCTCGCTTGGTGTTTCGATAACAAACGATAGTCCATGCTCAGTGTAATACGATTTATCTTCTTTTTTTTTGTTTTCCAGTAATGTTGTAATTCTGTATTTCATAATATTATCACACTCCCTTAAATTTCAAAATTCTTCTTATGTCAAGTTCAGAAACCAACATTCCCAAAAGGATAAGAGATGCTCCTAGAATCCCTCTTGCACCTAAAATATCTCCCACTAACAAGTAACCGAATATTGCTGCAAAAACTGGCTCGTTGGCATATATCAAAGCCGTATGTGTACTCGTAGTATGCCTTTGAGCAACGGTTTGAGCAATAAAAGCCAACGAAGTGCAAAATACACCTAAAAACAACATACTCAGCCAATTGTTCCCAGAGAAATTCAGCGATGGTGTTTCGAACATTATTGAAACCATCCAACTTAATCCAGCAACTGTGCCTATTTGCATAATAGCAAACTGGATGGATTCAGTTTTTACCGTATAATACCCAACTAAAATAATGTGCATCGCAAATGCGATAGATGATATTAGAGTTAAAACATCACCGATGTTTAGTCCGTTGACATTATTCAATGTCAAAAATCCTAAACCGATCGTAGCTAATATAACACCAAATACAACTTCCCTTCTCATCCGTTCTTTAAAGAAAATTACTGCCAATACAGGCACCAATACAACAGCTATACCTGTTATAAAAGCCGAATTTGATATTGTTGTATAAAGCAGTCCTATAGTTTGAATTGCAAAACCCAAAAACAAGGTAGTTCCTACAATAAACCCATACTTAATAATTTTCCAGTCGAATTTTAACATTTTTTTATAAAATATTAAAGATGACAATATAAATCCTATTGAAAACCTTACTGCAAGAAAATTAAAAACTTCAATACTTTCTATCGTATTTTGAATTAACAAATATGATATTCCCCATGTAAGTGTTACAAATATCAGTGCGATGTCAGCTTTGACTTTTGAATTCATATATTTTCCCCGCTTTCAATTATCTACATCTCATTTTATCAAACTTCCAAATAATTTTCATGCAAACGTTACTTCATATTGTTGTATTTAATTATTATTACGTCGTATTGTTAACATTCACTTAAACTATTATTGAAAATGTTATATTTAATCTATCATATGTTGGATGGTGGTAGCATGACTATAGGGAGAAAAATCAGATACTTAAGAGAAATTAACAACATCAGTCAGAAACAATTAAGCAAGATATTGAACGTTTCACAGCAAACAATATCTCAATATGAAAATAATCGCAGAAATGTTCCATCAGGAGCATTAAAACCACTCGCAAATTTTTTCAGTGTTGCCACTGATTATTTTTTAGATAATAATGGTAACACTTCAACCGATAATATATTAATGATACAAGTCGATGATCCTGTTGTGCGTGAAGAAATTGAAAAATTCGCAAAATTTTTAATTAAAGAAAGCAATAAAAAAAAGAAATTGAAAATTGAAAGAAATTCAAAATAATCATTTAAATTTTTCTTTTCAAACCGACTTGATATACTATCATTTACAATCAATGAAACCATTATTTAGATCATATCACAATACATATGCTTCTATAGAATTCGACGATGCATTTAACGAACTATATATTCAGATTCATACCAGCATTCACAATCTAAAATGTTTAGAAAGTTTTAATAAATGGTGCCTCAAAATTTTTATATTACATTCAAAAAAAATAAAATTTGAACTGCCACTTTATGATTGTATACCGATTGAAGATTTTTCAGTAAATATTTTGAGACAAAGATGCATAAAAAATGTTCTTGATACTTTAAAAGATATTGAAAAAGAAATTATTATTGATAATCTCATCAACGATATACCTTTATTGGAAATAGCAAAAAAGCAGGATCTTTCTTATGCGAATACTAGAATAATAAAGCATAGAGCTTTAAAAAAAATAAAATTTACAGCAAATCTGACCTCTCTAAATTAAATCGGGAGGTTAGTTCATTTTATACTCTCTAATATATATATCTTTTGTGAACAATAATCTTCTCACGTCGATAACAATTTCATATATCGTCGTCTTAAAAATTGGATTGATATATATTTTAATACCATCAACATTAATAATTTGAAAATCGAGCCGACTCTTTCCACTTCTAACAGAAGGGATTACACTTGCACTTCAGCACATACCGGAAGAATTATTGTCGATGATCAATCCTTCAATAGAATTTTCCAATAAATGTTTTTTAGCTTTTTCAGTCACTATTATTTTCATTTCCCATCACCTTAAGACATTATAACATTGAAAAAGCCCTCATTCGAGGGCTTTTCACATACATTTAATTTATATCCATCATTCTGCCAGTAATAGCAGCTTTTGCGAAGCCTGTATTCGCCATGTAATCAATCATGACTTCATCCATAGCACCGTATTCAGCAACAACATTTTTACCTTTAAACATCGTATACCCATCGCCACCTGCAACTAGAAAATCATTGGTCGCCATAGTGTATGTTGCTGTTTCATTAATTAAAGACCCATTTACAAGTATTTCTACAACTCTGCTTCCCGCTTCTTTTGTAGAGTCGAATTTTACTGTTATTCCTGCAATATGAGGGAATGCTCCCTTAGGTTCAGGATAATCAGAAATACCATTTTCAACAGCAGCTATAACATCTGCTCCTGTCAATTCGATGACTCTTACAGTATTACCGAACGGTAGAACAGTCAACACTTCACCTTTAGTAACATCACCGACATCAATGGAAGTCCTGATTCCGCCGCCATTTGTAAATGCAATATCTGCACCGCTGATATCTAGCAATGCTTCAGTAAGCATATTTCCTAAATTGGTTTCACCGGTTCTTACAAATTCTCTTTCTCCGATCAATTCTATAGGAGAATATGCAACAACTTCATTTTCGATAACTTCATTAAGAGCTTTAAGGTCATTGACTAAATCTAAAATATCTTGATCTTCGGCTCCTTCAGCAGATTCAGACTTGTCATATTGATATGCATCGACTTCAACAACTTCTCCGCCTTCAATATCAAATTTAACAACGCCTACATTCTTAGATTTTTCTCCCGCTTGAACAATCAATGTTCCATTGACCATAAGACCATAATCTAAATCCGTATGGCTGTGTCCGTCGACAATCAAATCGATCCCTTCAACATTTTCAGCCAACAGCATACTAGAAACATCGCCTTCTACTCCCAAGTGAGTCAATGCGATGATTACATCTACTTGGCTTTCCAACTCAGCTACCATTTCAGCAGCTACAACACTTGGGTCCTCAAATACTATGCCCACTGTATTGTCAGGATGTGATTTATAAGTGGTTTCAGGAGTTGCAAGTCCGAAAATACCTACTGAAAAATCATCAAACTCTTTTATAATATAAGCTTCCATGAACTCAGTACCATCGTCATACTTGACGTTAGCTGCAAGAATTGGAAATTCTAGCATTTCTTCAAGTTCTAACAACCTTTCTGAACCGTAGTCGAACTCATGATTACCGGCTACCATCACATCATAGCCAAGAGCATTCATGATATCAACACCGTATTCACCTTCTGACAGCGTTACTAAATTATTTCCCTGTAATGCATCACCGGCATCTATAAATAGAGTGTCAGGGTTATCTGCTTTTACAGCATCGACATAAGCTCCTATTTTAGCAGCTCCCATTCCATCATATTTGCCTTCTACATAGAAACCGTGTATATCGTTAGTGTGAACTATTGTGAGTTCATATTCATCATTGAAATATCCGTCTTCAACTAGATCTCCAATATTAACGGCTTTTACATTAGGTGTTCTTCCATCTTCTGATGTAGGGATACTTATTTCCCCATCGATAATCATTTGATAAACTTCATCCATAAGTGAATGATCAAAGTCGGTTCCTACAATTTCCCAGTTCAGAATTAAATCAGGAGATGCAAGACCAGCTTTTTCTTCCGTAATATATTTGATGATAAGGTCTCTGATTCTTCCGGCATCTTGCATTTCTGTATAAGAATCATAGTATTTATCATCTGGTGTAACTAATCCTAACCCCATTAAAGTTCCAAATCTATAGTTGTTTACTGATAACTTGTAAACTTGACTATCTACATGTTAACTTCCTATAAAATTCAGTCTCGATAAATATAAAAAATAAAATTTATGTAAAAGCCTTTAAAAATGGGGCTTTTTCTTGTTTTTGAGTCGGAAATGTGATATACTTACAGTGTAGGAATTC
>JAYENG010000155.1:0-11070 GCA_034721975.1 Bacillota bacterium | reverse complement strand
AAATATCTTTTTAGATATAAGTGGTCTATATAGAGTATAGAACAGATATTTCTTATCACTTATAGAAAATCCAACTATAAACTTCAATTGAAATCCTGGGTTATTCCAGGATTTATCTTTGCCCAGACAGCTCATCTATTTAATTATCTTCGTATTATAGATGGTTAAGCAGAGTGAGTAAATCACTGTAAATGCCATATGCAGTTTGCTGTATTTCAGGATTTCTTTCAAGTACTACTACTTCACCCATAAGATCGGTAGTGATTGAAAGCACAGACGATGTGGCATCAACCGCAGCGAAAAGATCGCTCTTATCAACCAACGTAGGTTTTACTCTACCGTAGACTCTTCCGTTTTCTCTATATCCTTCACAAAGCAATTTGATTTTTTTATCGTTCTTCAAAGCCTTTTCAATATCTTCTACAGCAATATTCTCAATTCCTTCTCGCTCGATATCAATCGGAGTAAGCTCAGCATCCATCAATACATTTGCAAGCGCCGTAGTTTTTGCAGCTGCGTCCCATCCTTCAACATCCAATTTGGGATCGGCTTCGGCGAATCCTCTTCGCTGGGCTTCCCTGACAGCTTCGTCGTAAGAATTTCCTTTTTCCATTTCCTCGATAATAAAATTTGTAGTCGAGTTTAAAATTCCTTTAAATGATTTCACTTTGCAACCCGGAAGCGCATATTTTGCCAAATTGAATATCGGAGTCCCGTCCATGACAGTGGTTTCATATAAAAATTGCAGATTTCTTTCATTCGCTTCTTTCATCAAACGTTTATAATCCCAAGCAATCGGTCCTTTGTTTGCAGTGATTACATGCATGTTTTGTGAAAATGCCGTTTCAATATGCTGTATCGCCGGTTGTCCGTCTTCAATAGATAGAGCGCTCATTTCTATCATGACATCTGCTTTCGATTCCTTTATCAGAGACAATGTACCTAAATTCATGATCATTGGATTCTTTTCATCGAATCTGCCGTTTTTCTCAACATCGCTTATCACCTTCGTCAAATCAAGGCCTTCATGATCAACATGACATCCTTTTGATCTAGTGGCAATGGCTACCACTTTAATTTCATACCCTCTCATCATTTCAACTTCATGACTTTTTTCACTGAGCATTCGGCAAAACGCCTTGCCGGCATTGCCGAAACCCACAAGACAGATATCTATTCTCTTATCCATTTTCATCCCCACCTAATCGACTATTTCCATCCATTCTTCCATCAATCGTTCATGTCTATCATTTAATGCTTCCTTTTGTCTGACAAACTTTATCAACTCATCATAATCGGTTTCATTGTTTGATATTTCAATCTCGATCTGCCTCAAGTCATCTTCAACAGCCTTTATTTCAGATTCGAGTTTATCCATTTTAAACGAATCGACTTTCTTAACATTATTGGATTTGTATTCCTTCTTGACCGGCTTAGGCGATGAAGTGACGACAACTTCCTTACTCTTTCTCTCAAAGTAATCATCGTAATTGCCTATGTATCTCTTAAGTCCATTTGAATTCAGCTCATAAACTTCCTGGGCCAATCTATTGATGAAATACCTGTCATGAGAAATGAAAAGAATGGTCCCTTCAAAGTTAATAAGAGCATCTTCAAGCAATTCTCTAGAAGGAATATCCAAATGGTTTGTAGGTTCATCGAGTATCATGAAATTCACTTCATCTAAAAGCAAATGGCAAAGCCTCAGTCTGCTTCTCTCTCCACCCGATAGATTATTCAGTTTTTTGAAGACATCGTCTTGAAAAAACAAATATCCTGCCAATATGAAGCGCGCCTCTCCATCTGTTATATTCCTAAAATGCGTTATGGATTCAAGAACAGTGATTTCTTCATTTTCAAATGCAACTTCTTGCTCTAAAAAAGCTATCTTTGCATTTTTCGCTATTTTGATTTTACCCTCATCAGGCAAATATTCAGAGTATGAATTTTCAAAAGCACTATTTAGAACCGCTTTCAATATTGTGGATTTACCAGTTCCATTCCCGCCTACCAAGGCAAAAGCATCTTGATAATAAAGAGACAAGTCCAAGTTCTTGAAAAGAATATCATCATCGAATGACTTGCTCATGTTTTCAATCATCAACACTTCTTTACCCGACCTGTTTTGATCTTTTAGATTCAGCATCAGATTTCTTCTGTTGACCCTAGGCTTCTCAACCTTGTCCATCTTTTCAATCCGCTTTTCCATGTTTTGAGCTTTCTTGAAAAAAGCCTGGTCATCAGAAACTCTACCCCACTCTTTGAAGCGGTAAATCGCCTGTTGCATGGACTTTATCTTCTTTTGCTGGTTGTTGTACTGCTTCATGAGTTCTTCGTACCGCCGTTCTTTTTCGACCATATAGTAGGTGTAGTTTCCCAAGTAAAGTTCGCTCTCGCCGTCTTCTATTTCCACTATTTCAGTGACTACTTGATCTAGAAAATACCTGTCATGAGATATCACCAATATTGCACCCTTGTAGTCTTTCAAATATAATTCAAGCCACTCTATAGCCTTGAAATCCAAATGATTCGTAGGCTCGTCAAGTAGTAGAACATCCGGCTTTTCGAGAAGAATTTTTGCAAATTCTACAATCGTCTTTTGACCACCACTCAAGTTTATATATTTTTTATTCAAAAACTCATCATCGAATCCAAGACCAGTTGTCACCTTGGCGACTTCTTCTTCAACAGAGTAACCACCCATCAATTCATATTTCTGCTGCATACCTGAATATTCCGCCATTACATTTTGTAATTCACTAGAACCAAGCTGTGCCATTTTATGCTCAGATTCTCTCAACTTCATTTGAAGCAAAAATACTTCTTCAAACGGCATTTTCAACACATCTATAACCGATACATCATTCTCATACGTCGGCATCTGGTCTAGATATGCAACTTTGATATTTTTTCTTGTAAAAAGCTTACCACCTTGATGATCTTCAATGCCACTGGCAATCTTGAACAATGTAGTCTTTCCACATCCATTTCTACCGATGATACCGATTCGATCACCTGATTGCACATCAAAAGTGATGTCCTTTAGTATTTGAGTCACTCCATAATATTTCTCTATATTCTTAAATGTAATATCTATCATTTTATTTTCCTCCCTAGTTATAAATACAAAAAATCCCGGCAATAATTCACCAGGACTACTCATATTCAACCTAAGAATTTATTACCATGATTCTAACAATGTGATTTTGGACGCACTTTCCCTATAACTGCTTCAAAATCATGTGTTATGCCAAACAGTACCTTCGGCAATTAATTGATGATAACATTGTTGTTCACCACGGTAACCTCCATTAATTTCATCTATTTTTAATAATATATAAAAATATATTCTATGTCAAAATAAAATTATCAATAACATTATTTATTTCAAAATGTATTAAATTCATGAAGTTATATTTTTTGTATCAAAATCATATATATTATTAATACAACTCCATGTTGACACGTTCTATTTCAATACTGACTCCATTTTCCTCAGCTTCTCAATTTGCTCTTGTGTCAATCTTCCTTCAAGTACTTCACGTGCCTTGATTCCATTTTCCTGTTTTCTCTTTATCCCCTCGAATTTTACAAGATCCCAGTGGATCTTTTTCTTTCTGTGAAAAAGATCATAATCGACAAGCCGTTTTCCATCTAAATCATATTCCAATGCAACAAGCACTCTTTTGATTTCAATGGGATTGATGTAAGTAAATAATTTAACCTTATATATACCTACAGAAAGATACACGGTTGCTGCATCTCTTCCCCAAGACTCTCCCGCAATAAGACCCATATCGAGTACATCGATGATATAAGCCAGACGATCATACTGTTCTTTAAAACGTCCATATGAATCGTAAATCTTGAGGCTCAATTCATACCAATCTTTGTTCTCCAAGCCTACATTCACGTATTTCAGGCTGTATTTTGATAGATGTGAAATCAAGTCATTGAAATCCATCTCAGTATATATGCATTCCGGATAGAATTCCCTGAAATCGAGGGTCTTATCAATATTCTCTTCTGTAAAACAAACATACGACCCTTTGAATCTCCCCTTATGCATTTCACTGAATGCTGAACGTACACCATTGATATCCACCAACAATTTTTCAATCACCTTCTGTATATCCCCAACGGTTTTCAAGACGGCCATCTGGGGTGTCTGTCTGATTCTTTCGATTATTCTATACTCAGAGTTGATGAAACACATCAACATATCATCTAAACTTGTATCCACAATATACGCTGTCCTGTATCCTTCATCGACACTTGTTTCTGTGAGTTCTTCAACCGTATAGATCAGTATCGAGTCCTTAAGCAAAGAATCAAAACACCCACGTCCTTGAAATCCATCATTGATATCAACTTCAAAAAACAGTCTGAAACATGGACGTTCTCTTATGAACTGATCAAACACTTCAAAATCCACTGGTTGCACCAACAGTATTCTAGGCATACTTCTATAGAATTCAAGCATAATACCTCTCCTTACATTCCGATTTTTCGTTTAACCATACGTTGTTCATATGTCCCCCATGGGTAATCTATCTTTATAATCCTCTTTGATTTCAAAAATATGATGTTTATTGCAACTATACCATTCAACTCATTTCTATGACTGCTCACATAGTCATCATGCCCATACAGGAAAAAATCAGCGTCAGAATCGCTAGTGTAGTAATGATCATAAGCAACATTGATATCCCCTATAGATACAGTATGACAACCCTTTGTAATCTCTAATGTATTGTCACTATAGGATATGACTTCATCCAAATCATGATTACCTAAAGCAATAAAACCTTTGATTTTTGATTTTTCAACGATATGAATGATTTCTTCTACTCTATCAAGATACACTCCCTCAAGTCCTCCGAAAATCTCGAGTTTCAAATTATCCACCAAATCTCCAGTATGGACAATATACTCTGGTTGAATCACTCCCACTATTTCATCAAGGGCTTTGAAAATCACTCGCGGTGTATCACTGATATGCATTATTATCTGTTCATCCCTATTGATGACTTCATCGGGTATTCTGATTCTTCCCAGTATATATCTCCAAATCGAATTATATTTATTCATGATCCGCTCCTATCTACATCCACTATATCACAAAATAAATCGTTCAGAAGTCAAACTTTCAAACGCTTTGAATCAAGATTCTATACTATTTGGTGTTGGCGAAAAATCACTGACATCTTTTTACTTAAAAAAACAAATGAGGCATTCAGTCATAGCTTTGGTGTGCTGTATTCAGCATAAAAGCAGCCGCAAATAGAAAATACATACCTGCAAGTATTTTCTATGTAGTACCGATACCAAAAGAATAAAAAAGTCCGACTGTTGCAACTATAACTGTTGTCATGATAATAAAAATCCTCATAAATTTCTCTTTTTTTCCATTCGATTGTTATTTCTTTTTTATCATATCTATATCTTCTACCGGCAGCCAATCATCCATAGCCCCACATTTGCTTCGATCGATTTCAAAAGGTTCGATTTCAGCAAGATCCTCTATTTCTATCAGCACTAGATATCTCTTTCCCATCCATCTTTTGCTTTGGACAGGTGACAGGTTTAATTTTTCTTTATAATTGTCCACAAGCTGAATCGATTCTTCCTTGGTCATTTTTTCGGAATTATAAACAAAGGAAACTTTTGCTTTTGCGATGAATAGTCCCTCTCCATTGTTTCTGATGAAGTATAGTAAGTCTCCTTCAAATACCCTTTCATAAGGCATTTTCCTGCCCGCTGCACCTCTGATGATCATCGATTTTGTACCTTCGATCAATTTCTCGAATTCTTTCGCCTTTGCATCTAAATATACAACATGGTCCA
Source organism: Bacillota bacterium (assembly GCA_034721975.1). Taxonomy (GTDB): domain Bacteria; phylum Bacillota; class Clostridia; order Peptostreptococcales; family Acidaminobacteraceae; genus DAOURC01. The sequence continues at coordinate 5,223 of JAYENG010000155.1, read as the reverse complement.
TACCAACACTCCCTCTTAATCCATTGTAATTATCTCAGATTCCACTTCATATTCAGTCGCATCCTCATTGAACTTCGCATAATTGACTTTGACTCCATCAGCTGTTATTTCAGTATCGATGATCTCAGTATAGATATCAGTCTCTATCATCAAAGACAATTCCCCGGAATGAAAGTCATAGAGATAAAGATCACCGCCGACTGAAACAGTTCCATATGCATAACCTATCACAACCAACAACTTATTGTCGTCGTACCATGTTAAAGACTTCGGTTTTTCTTGATCTCCGATTTTAGATTCAATTATGATTTCACTTTTTTCTTCATCTACATCAAATATCCATACACTGCCCAATGCTTCCCAATAAAAATTGTCGATAAATACAACCTTGTCTTTACTTGAGTTGATTACAGGTTCAGATGGTCCATTGTCGTTGATCAGTTTTTCTTTATTGTTTTTAATGTAACTGATCAACCTCGTTCCACCTAAATCATCACTTCTGTAAATCAACTTTCTTTCATCCAATAATGGAATTTCAGATTTAATATCCAATTCTGTATCTAGGTATTTAATATGTCCATTGCATCCAGATAAAATTATAATAAAAATAAGTAAAAATGTTCTCTTTTTCATCTATACCTCCCATTGTATAAGTTCACAAATTTTTCAATTCACTTATTACTTCTACTCTCGAATCGCGTTTACATAAGACGGTTATGTTTTTAAAGATACCCTCTTTCTGTCCTTGAAATATTTATTAACACCTTATATGATGTTTTGATAAAAGTCGTCAGATCTCTAATGAAATGATATCATGATTCATATATCAATTATCATATTTTTCTTGATTTATAAAAATAATCTAATAAAATTATTTCCCGTTTGTTATTGACATATGTTCTTAACGTGGTATACTGGTTTTGTAAAGGACATATGTCCATTATAAATATAATAAAGGGGATGTTGGATATGCCAGCAGGAAATAAAACAGGTCCATTAGGACAAGGAGCAATGACAGGAAGAGGTATGGGACAATGTAATACAGGCAACGAAACTGCAAACAGATCATTCTTTGGATTCGGTCGAGGATTTAGAAGAAGCGGCGGTTTTGGCTTCCGTAGAGGCGGTTTTGGATTCGGTCAAGGTTATATGGTTGACGAAACAAACGATAATGAAGTACAATCATTAAGAGACAGAATTGCTAAATTAGAAGAAATCATCAAGAACAAATAGATAGGATGTGATTAAGATTCCGAGGCCAAGAAAGCGAAGAAAAATAGGATTCAATCCTCAGTTCATGGAATACGGTCCAATGGGGCAAAATTGTCATGAAGAAGTGATTACTCTAAAAATTGAAGAAGCAGAAAGCCTTCGTTTGATGGATCTTGAGAATCTCGACCAGCAAGCCTGCGCTGATTTAATGAACATCGGCAGAACCACTTTCCAAAGAATCTATAAAGAAGCCAGGAAAAAGATTGCCGATAGCATTATCAACGGAAAGCGATTGATGATAGAAAATGAAAAAAATAATATTCAGATGGGTAATGGCCATCACGGAAGACATGGCAAATGGTAGAAGATCGATACTGATCTTCTTTTTTTTATATTTGTTTTTTTTATAGATTATTAAATTCCATAGAGATTTTATATATGCATATGTAGCTATCGCCAACATATTAGGGTATATACATTATCAGACTATTTTTTAATGGAGTTGATGAAATGATTATCTCTGATAATTTAAAACTTGAAATTGAAAAGTTTGCATTAAGCAATTCTTTTCAATTCAAACCATATAAAATGAAAAATTTAATAGACCGGATGGATGACAATTTTAATAATATCGTAAAATACTCCAACGCCATTTCAGATATCGCAGCTGAAGAACCAGACCTGATTCCAGGTTGCGAGTGGATTCTAGATAATTTTTATAAAGTTGAAGAACAAGTCAATTCATTGCGCCTTACCCTGAAACGCAACGAAAAAGTGAATTTAGGTGTTTTAGAAGACACTCTTTTTAAAGATTATCCACGCATCTACCCTACTGCTCTTGAACTGATACGATTGACCAATGGTAATTTCGATGAAAAAACGATTGCTGAATTTTTAAAAACATATCAAACTGTCAGTGTTTTTTCTATAGGTGAACTCTGGGCATTCAGCACTATGCTTATTTTAGCGATAGTTGAAAAACTTGAAAATGTAACTAAAGGTATTTACAATTCACAAATTCAGAAACTCAATGCAGCTTCAATTGATTTTACTGATCCCGACGAAGCATTGATTGAAATTAAAGAACACCTTCATAATAAACCGACTATTTTGCCGATCTATATCGAATCTCTTGAAAAAAAATTAAAAAAAGATACTGGTGACACAGAAAATATATATAAATATCTTGATGAAAAATTATTGGAATACAATACGACCATCGACAAGGTAATCGATATTTCACACATCACTCAATCGTCTTCCAACATTTTAATAGGCAATCTATTTGCTTCATTAAATAAAATTGCATTGCTTGACTGGTATGAGATTTTTGAAACAGTCTCTGTGATTGAAAAAATCTTAAAAAAAGACCCAGCAGACACCTATTCAAAAATGGACTTTAAATCCCGCAATTACTATAGGACTCAAATCGAAAAAATTTCCAAAAAATACAATGTAATAGAAACAAAGATCGCTTTAAAAGCCCTTGCTCTAGCAGAAAAAGAAGATGCCGATACAAAGAAAAGACATATCGGCTATTATATCATCAATAACGGTAAAATAGAGCTTCTAGAGAGTTTAGAATTAAAACCCGGCATTTTAACGAGACACCCTTTTTCAGAAAACTTGTATATTCTACAGATTATATCTTTCACTTTTATAACATCGCTGTTTGTTTATGGCTTTACTATCAAATACAATAACAACATTATTCAATCCCTTCTACTGACTTTATTATTTGTCATTCCTCTAAGTGAATTGATTATAAAAATTTTCAACTATATACTAAAGAAAATTTATCCTTATGCATTTTTACCTAAATTAGACTTTAAAGAAAGCATACCTGAAGAATATTCTACTTTTGTAGTTATACCTACGCTCCTTATTTCTGAAAAACATGTTAGGGAAATGTATAAAAAAATCGAACTTTATTATCTCGCAAACAAAACAGAAAACTTATACTTCGCTTTATTGGGAGAATTCAAAGATTCAGATAATGAAATCGAGAAGCAAGACAATTTTCTTATCAAGTCAGCTCTCGAAGAAACAAAGAAACTTAATGAAAAATATTCATCCATTAAACCTGTCTTTTATTATTTTCAAAGAAGAAGACAGTATAATCATAAGCAAAACAAATGGATGTGTTGGGAGAGAAAAAGAGGTTCTCTAACAGAATTCAACAATCTTATTTCAGGAATAAATTCAACTTCACATATTGTAAAATCGCAGGAAGTCAATTCTTTGATCGGAGTGATAAAATATGTGATTACTCTGGATGAAGATACACAATTACCTATCGATTCTGCAAAGAAACTGATAGGCGCTATTTCACATCCTCTTAATGAAGCAGTATATGATGAGAATTTGAATAGAGTTGTAGAGGGATATGGTGTGATTCAACCTAATGTATGTGTGGGGCTGAAGTGTTCAAACATTTCAAAATTCACCAGGATTTACGCAAGAGCATCTGGAGCCAGCATTTATATCGAGGGCTATTCGGATATCTACCAAGATGTTTTCAATGATGGAATCTTCTTCGGCAAGGGAATCTATAATCTCGAATTATTTGCCAAAATATTGAACAAAGCTATCCCGCAAAATAAAGTGCTCAGCCACGATTTATTGGAAGGTGGTCATATAAAAGCGGCTTTCGCCTCGGATATAAATCTTATAGACACTCATCCTTCAAAGTATATTCCATATCTGCTTCGCCTTCATCGCTGGGTTAGAGGAGATTGGCAACTTATTTCATGGCTGCGCTCAGAAGTGAAGAATTATGATGATGAATGGGTGAAAAATCCATTGTCCACACTCAATAAATGGAAAATATTCGATAATTTAAGAAGAAGTTTATGTTCCATCACACTATTTATAATCTTTATTGCCGCATTTACCATTCTTCCAGGTCCTATAATTTATTGGATTTTATTTATTTTCCTTTATCTTTCAATACCGATCATCATTGAATTCATAGATGGTTTTATCTTCGGAAAACTGTATAAACCCAATTTTGAATATAGGAAAAACCGCAAAATAAAATACAATTTAAAAGGTACAATTGAATATACGTTGATACAGCTGATACTTTTGCCTTATGAAGCGGCAATTACATTATCTGCAATACTGGTTTCACTATATCGAGTTGTGATTTCAAAAAACAACATGTTGGAATGGACCACTGTAGCTATAAGCGAGAAAAAAAATTCACATAACATTCTTGATTTATTTAAAAAAATGAAGATAATATATTTTGAAATATATTTATTTATCACTCTTGTATATCATTTCAGGCCAACTAACTTATTTGCAGCTTCAATTATCGCTGCGATATGGTCTGCTTCGCCTTTAATTGTTTATTATCTTGATAGAGAAATCAAACCAGATAAAAAACCAAGTAATGAAGACACAATATTGCTGAGAAAAGATGCCAGAAAAATCTGGTCATACTTTGAAGATTTTTCAAAAAAAAGCACTCACTATTTACCACCCGACAACTATCAAGTATATCCGCCGAAAGGGGTAGCTGAAAGGACCTCTCCTACAAATATAGGCCTGAGTCTGCTATCTATCATTTCTGCCAGAGACATGGGATTTTTATCGATAACCCGAATGATAAAAATAATAAGCAACATGCTTCACACAATAGATAGATTGGAAAAATGGGATGGTCACCTATATAACTGGTATAACACAAGGGATTTGTCCGTTCTTAGACCGAGGTACGTTTCATCAGTCGACAGCGGCAACTTTGTCGGGTATTTGATCGTTCTAAAGCAAAGTTTGAATGAATATAGAAACGCACCTGTCATCGACGACGATATCGTTCAAGGACTTAAAGAAACGTGTGAAATGGAGCATACATTGACTAAAGAACAATTATCATTTATCGATGGCTTCGGCTCCATTACAGGAAAAACAGCAGATGAGTGGCTTGCATTCTTAAATATGTTCATCTCGATTAGTAAAAAATCTGATATGAAATTTTCTAAAAGAACTTTAAGTACAGTTCAT
>JAYENG010000154.1:0-11072 GCA_034721975.1 Bacillota bacterium | reverse complement strand
GATCATTTTTAACAATCATTGAAGATGAAAAAACAAGAAATCTATTGGAAGAAATTTATGTTAAGTATTTAAGGGATATGTTCAATATATCATATAGCATATTAAACAATGAATTTGATGCAGAAGATTGTGTGCAAGATGCAGTTCTTAGATTGGGAAAATATATTGATCGCATTGAATTGATGGAAGAGACTCATTTAAAAAACTTTTTATTTATAGTGGTTAGAGATTTGTCTTATAATCAATATAGGAAAAATAAGAATCACAGGAAAATAGAAAAGAAATTTGAGATAGATTTATCATCCGAGCCGTCTGAATCTATTGAGAACCTGATGATACGGTTGGAGAATATCGATGAAGTCTACGAAAGCCTATTGACTGTGAAAAGAGAATATGTAGAAATCATCACCTTAAAATATTCCCATGGATTTCGAATGAATGAAATTGCGAAGATTTTATGTATCAGTGAAAGTAATGCAATAACTCGTCTTAATAGAGCGCTCCCTATGTTAGGATAGTTGTCATAGAGATGTTATAATATTGTGAGAGCGAAAGGATGACATTCAAATGGCAAATAAAAGTTATACAAAGAAATATATAGAAGATGCATTACAACAATTATTACCACCTTTAAATAGATCGGGAACTCAATTATCAAAAGAGTTAGGTGTTTCTAAAAATACTATATACAGTTGGAGAAAAGTAGCTAGAGAGAAAGGTGAACTAATTCCAAATAGTAATTCTGATAGAATTAAAAAATGGAGAAAAGAAGATAAGCTAAGAATTGTAATAGAAACATTTTCAATGAATGAAGCTGAATTAGCTAAATACTGTAGAATACACGGTCTTTATACTACTGATATAGAAAACTGGAGAAAACTTCTTGAAACAACTTTTGACAATACTAGCAAACCCACTAATATACTAGAATTAGAGTTGAAAGAAGAAAAAAGTAAAGTTAAAGATCTTAAGAAAGATTTAGACAAAAAAAATAAGGCTTTAGCAGAAACTGCAGCCATACTTGTTCTAAAAAAAAAATAAATACAATCTGGGGGGACCCAGAGGACGATTAACAAATGAAACAGATCGAAAGAGAGCAATAGAGTTAATCGATGAAGCATATTCAAGTGGAGCGAGAATAAAAATAGCTTGTGTGGAATTAGAAATTTCAGAAAGAACCTATTTCAGATGGAAGAAATCATTAACCGATAAACGACCAGAAGCTAATAGACCTGAACCTAAAAATAAAATTTCCGAAGCAGAAAAGAAAGAATTACTTGATATAATAAATACTCCTAAATATAAGGATTTACCTGCTTCGCAGGTTGTTCCCCTGCTAGCCGACGAAGGGAAATATATAGCATCAGAAAGAACTTTATATAGATTCATGAAAGAATTAAAATTAAATACTAGAAGGATTAGTACAAAAAACCATGCCAAGCGAACTGTTACTACTCACATTGCTCATAATTCAAATGAAGTTTGGTCATGGGATATAACTTGGCTTCCTGGACCTGCAAAAGGTAAATATTATAAGTTATATTTAATTTTGGATATTTTCAGCAGGATGATAGTTGGTTGGGAAGTATGGGAAGAAGAGTTAGCAGAACACGCTCAAGTGCTGATAAAGAGGACTACATTTAAACATGGAGTGTTAAATAAATCTCTTGTATTGCATTCGGATAACGGAAGCCCAATGAAAGCTAAAACCTTTCAAGTATTATTAGAAAACTTAGGAATAACTAAATCGTATTCACGACCTAGAGTAAGTAGTGATAATCCATTTTCCGAAGCGCTATTTAGAACACTAAAGTATAATAATAATTTTTTAAAAACCGGTTTTTCGACGTTAGAAGAGGCTAGGAATTGGGTTTTAAATTTCGTAAAGTATTATAATAATAAGAAATCGTTACATAGCGGTATAAGCTTTGTAACGCCGCATTCTAGGCATTATGGATTGGATATAGAAATATTAGAAAACAGAAAAAAAGTGTATAAAGAAGCTAAGGATAAAAATCCAAGCAGATGGTCAAAAGAAACAAGGAATTGGAATAGAATAGAATCAGTAAGTCTTAATCCGACTGATGAAATGAGACGAAACAACAAAAAAATATTAATGTTTTATGACAACTTTATTGACAAACACCGGAGCATTTACTTGTGTTTCAAGGGAATATTCTTATGATCACAGCCCAAAAATGATATGGTAATTTGTTGGATTTTGCATACCTGAATAGAACAAGAGGTAATATTAATGAAGAGAATAGTAATACTTACATTATGTGTAGCATTGCTATTTAGTACGGTAGTGCTAGCGGATATTAACTTTAATACACACGTGAATGAAATGTGTACAATTCAATCTGAGACAGATATTCCTGTAAATCTAACAAAAGCTGACATTAACAAGCTTATTGAGATCGGAAAGCAGCTTCAAAAGGAAGCAATTGCTGGAAGTAAAAGTTCTACGTACTACTATCCTGATAAGTATTTTCAGAATGTTGAGCCATGGAAAGATTACGAGATGGAAACATGTGGCGAAACGATAGGTGAAAAAGGATGTGCATTAACTAGCTTTACAATGCTTGCTAGTTTACATAACTCAACGGATGATCCAGGTGATGTTAATGTCACAATGGGTGATGATGCTTGTGATTTTGATTGGATTGCAGGAGAAATAAACTATAATCTTGAGCAATACCACTATGGCAATTCTACACTGGATGAAGAAGACGCAGAATACGCAATAGCTGGTATACTTGAAGATGATGTATGTGTTGTTGGAATGACATACTCTGGTGGTACACACTATGTTCTTGCTAGAGCATATTATATGACTCTTAATGAAGTCGGCATATATATATATGATCCTGCCTCTAGGGATTATTCGAAATTACAAGACTATTTTGACGATGGCTATGTAGTTAATCGACTAATTTACTATTTAGATTAATCGATTGACAAACACCTTATATTAGTATTTGTTATGTGATCATACTTGAGGGAATTGTATAATTGATTTTCCAAACCATAAGAGAAGAAAGATATTGTTCTAATAGGGGATAAACAGTTGATGGGTTGTATTGAAAATCTTCTATGTTAACAGGGGAGGATCGAAAGTATGAATGGATGGATGAGAATTATTATTGCAGGTATAGTAATATTGCTTGTTGGATGCAGTCAGGTTAAGGATTCAGTCGATGCAGAATATGAGTTGGATAGCTACAGAGAGCAGATTATCAATTTGTCCAGTCAGCTAGAAGAAACTATTCAGGAGCGGGATTGGATTGTAAAAAAACTGGATTATTCCCGTGTGATGGAGGTGACTGACACCTCGTTATACCGATTGAGATCGGATTTTTATAATGAACCCTTTATTACAGAAACAATTATAGAGACCAATCGCAGAGGTTTCAAATTAGAGAGCGAGAATATTTATGATTTCAAAGTTTCCAATGATAATAAATATATTGCGATTCTTTTCTTTGACATGGAAAACCTCGATGAACAGCGTCTTATCGTATATGATCATAGTGGGAATGAGTTATACGAGTACAGTATGAATGATTTTTGGGGACAGCTATCTGAAGGACAGTATAGCGGGGATGAAGTCGTTAAATTTTATGGATTTTCTGAGATGAATGAATATTTGTGGGGTGGACTGAGGCACGAATTGGAAATTGGTGTGTTTTTCTCTATTAATGTAAAAACGGGTGAGTTGGTGGTATACGCTACTCATAATATTGATGTGTACCGTGAGTTAAAGGAGGAATACCCGTACAACTTTTAGGTTTGGAGAAATGACTCGTAAAAACAAAACCCAAAAATATCAGATGCAGAATGAGATTGTTTGAGTGGTCTCGTTTTATTATGGAACTAATAATAAATTTACTTTTTGTTTAAATATCTATCAGTGATAAAATACTTTTCAACGTTTTTCTAAGCTGTCTTGTAAACTGAAATTGAACTAAACAAAAACTCATAGTGAAACAAACTATAATATACTTTAATCACCATTTAATCCACTTCTTGATTAGAATGGAATTGAAAAGAGAATAGATTTTTGAACTGTTTTGGATGTTTTGAAATTGACGAGGGTTTTCTTGACACGCTCCACCTCCACCAAGTAAAAGTATAATTATAGTTTCAATTAGAGCATACTGAAATCAGTATGCTCTGCTGTTTTTTGAAGAATTAGCTAGCGGTATAAATGTTAATCTAAGAACAAGCAAAAATGTGCATGAGAATTTCCACAAATAAAATCATTGAAGTATACTTTTTCTAGGGGTGATAAAAATGGAAATGAGTATAAATTATTCTTTGATTAAATCGATAGAGGATATAAGGTTACTATCTCACGCATATTTGAATGGAAAAACATCATCTACTACAAGGAAAAGAACTAAATATCTTGATGAATATAGGGATTTAATTCTAAAGCTGATAACTGATAAACACAGAACTTTCGATTATATAGATCATCTTCACAATTATTTAGTTAGAGAACATAAAATTGTATGCAGTAGGTCTACTTTAAACAGGTATGTAAGAATGGATGATGAAATTAATTTATTATTCAATAAAAAGAAAACACAAAAATTTATGAAAGATTTGAAACAAATCCTGGAGTTCAAGCACAGTTTGATTTAAAAGAAAGGATAAAAATAATCTATCAAACCGGAGAAGTTATACGTGTAAATGTTGCTACTCTGACACTCGGTTTTTCGAGGTATAACGTTAGAGAAATTGTTTTAGATACAAAATATGAGACAATAATAAATTTCTTAGCAAGTGCATTTGAAACTATAGGAGGTGTTCCAAAAGAATTAGTTATAGATAATATAAAGTGTTTAGTGGATAAACCTAGAACAAAAGATAAAGGCGCTATTTTAAATGTTAAATTTGAAGAGTTCTTAAAGGATTACGAAATTGAATGTAAACCTTGTATGCTTTATAGGCCAGAAACAAAGGGAAAAACAGAAACTCAAAATAAAAAACCATCACAATTAGAAAATTATAATGGTACATATGTTGATTTTTTAGATATTCATGATAAGTTAAAAATTATTAATGATGAAGATGATAATAGTATTTCACAAGTAAACAAATTTACCACGAATATTTTTATTAAATAAAGAAAAAGGTGAATTTTCAAACCTTCCACCACGAAGAATAAGAGAAAATTATCACCTTTCATTAAACAAAGTTGCTGTAACTAAAGATTCTTTAATTTCATATAAATCAAATAAATACTCAGTACCTAAAAAATTAATAGGATTTAAAGTAAATCTAATAGTAAAAAACAGTCAACTTCACATTTATTATAACAATAAAATTGTAACCGTACATAATATACTTAAAAACAAATTAAATATTAAGGAGTCTCACAATCTATATTATCCATCAAAAACTATAAAAAATTGTGATTCAAATAAAGAAATTATAATAGAAGAAATGAGGAATATTATTTATGATTAATGAAGTACTAGATCAACTGGTATACCTTAAATTAAAGTCTGTATATTCATATCTTAAAGAGCTGCATATAAATGATAGTATATCACAGAGTGAATTAAAGTGCTTCATTTTAAAAATGCTGAAGAAAAAAGACTTATGTTTCTACAAAGTCCTATGCCGATGGAGAGCACCTTGGATACAGAGAATGTCATTGTTGAGAATATCAAAGTATTGGGATTAGATGGATTTTATATTAAGAAAATAGAATTTGGAATACTTTTATGGCATGATGATGAAACTGTTTTCCAAATTGCAGGTTGGCTTACAAAGAAAGATCTATTCAAAATTGCAGAAAGTATAGAATTTGTTAGATAGAGAAAAATGTCAATGAGTGATAATTATATTCGTTGACATTATTTTGTTTGAGAAAAATTAACAATTAAGCACAATTAAAAACTTTTCCAAAAAAGTGTGACAAAACACCCCCTTCACTTGTTATATATAGTGAAAAGAGGTTATAGCGATGTTGGTGAAAAAGGAATCATTGATTTTACTAGGAATAATATTGTTGTTGGTTATGTCGTCAATATCAAGTTTTGCTGATTTTCAGCAAACAACGGATGTTTCAGGAGTTCAACCAAAGTTCACACATATTTTTTTACTCTCTACTGCAACTAAAATTTCTAATGGAACGGCAACTATAAGTACATCATTCCAAACTTATGATACTGATTCTGTAGAACTTGAAATCACTTTACAAAAATATGTGAGCGGACATTGAAGTATCAATACTGAAGTATAGGTATCGGCTATGTCTACATTAACGGCGATATGATTGAAAAACGAATTATGAATTTAAAGGAGGATGAAAAATGAAAAAAATGGTTTTATTATTGACGTTAGCTTTATTAATTTTAGGATCTTTTTCTTATGCTATTGAAATTGAAGAAATTTCACCATGCCCTATACATGGTCTTCACGAAATGCATTTTCAAGGAGCTGTAACAGTATATTATGATGGAGAACCTGTTTCGGGAGATCACTATTTATATGAATGCGACTGCGGGGAACAGATGATAACAACAGGTTTACCACATTACAGTGGATGGTCAATATATCATTACTGGTATGATACAGAGTTTTCTTATGGTGGATCTATTAGTGGACAAGCTTGGTACAATGTAGACTCAGAAAATGGTCATTACACAACAAATTCGATTTTGCCTGGATATAGATTTTATCAATAGATATGATGAAGTTGGTCAAATATCAACTATCATTAGGAGATAGCGGTATGTTTCGTCGAGTTAGTTGTTTAGCCTTGGTGATTTCTCAGCATAGCTTCGGATGAATTATGCTGAGAAGCATATACCAACGGATAGTGTGACAATGGTCGAATGAAAGGAGGGGTGAACATGCGGAAAATATTATTTGTTTTATTGATATTGGTACTAGTGGTAAGTGGGTGTTCTGTTTCTAAGAGTAGTACTGATTTGGCGATTGAAAATGCAACCTCGGTGTTGAAAACTACATTTACAGTTGCTAATGAATACGTGACAGAGCATGAGAAACAGGAACTCATGAATAGTTATCATAATGAGATGAAAAATTTAATTTATGATGATTTTTATATTCACTTAGAACCTGTATATATGACTATGCGTTCTATATCCGAAACATATAATCTGGATATAGAGATAGGCAGTATGGAATTTAAAGAAATAATAGAAGATGAAGATGGAATATTCATTGATTTTGATGTTACGCTTTTGATGAAATCAGAACAAAAAAATGAAGAGGAAATAAGTATTTCAGGACAATTAGCTGTTTCAGTATTAGATGGTATAGCTAAATCAAAGCATTGGAAAATTTTTATGGGGAATGTAGTTGAAAAGTATCCGCCGCAGTGATGGAGTAATCAACTTTATAGCCTGAATTTGTTACTTTTCAAAAACACAAAACCAGCTATACTATTGCATTAGAGAATCTATCGGCTCTTTTATTACTGGGGATTGGGCCAAGTGATTTCATTGGCAAATTTGTTTTGCGACAAACTAGATTATCTTCAGAATTGAAAAAGAAATCATTGTAATACTTCTGTATGCAGACGGCAAACTTGTAAAGAAAGCAAAGGTTGTCGTAAGAAACAATCACAGCTTGATTCCTCTGGAGGTTGTTGAAAGAGAACTGGGATACAATGTAGCGTGGAATGAAGAAAAGCGAGAAGTGGTTATAAACAAAGAAGACAAGATAATTGTACTGAAAATCGACAGGAACACTGCTGTTGTCAATGGGCGACAAGTAATGATGGATATTAATCCAATACAGATTTATGAGGATATCTATGTGCCACTCCGATTTGCATCTGAGAATATGGGAATGACTGTCGGTTATTTCAATCCTGCTGTCCGAGGAGAAAGCGTCCCGCTGAATGATTATCGAGCAGCTATATTTGTTGACGAAAAGTACGAAGTCGATAATCTGATTTCAAGAGAAGATGCTATGATTTTGGTCAAAGAAAGATGTTTGAACGGTTTGGAGAATTATAAGAAGAGTTTGCGTGAAAACCTTGTTTCAAATGGCGAAGATCCGGAACGATTTCAAGAAGAAATGACATTGGTTGAAAAGAGTATCAATAAAATTGAGTACTTTGGCGAAGTATCAAGATACTATGTTTTTGATATGAATATCTATCAGGTGATACTCGATAAGATGAAAGGAAAAATGTATTTTAAATATGATATGGGGTTGGCCACGTATATTAAGTGGCTAGATATTGATTCTCCTCACCTGTAGACGGTTCTGTTTCTTATGCGCTCCGTTAACCATAATAAATTTGCAGTTGACAAATAAAGTGCGAGGAATTATTATATTGTGGTGAGGAGATGATGAATATGAAGAATTTAAATACAAGAGATATGATATTGGTGGCTCTAATGGCGACATTGACTACTATCGGGGCATACATAAGTATTCCGCTAGGACCTGTGCCGTTTACTCTCCAGACGTTTTTTGTAATGTTGTCGGGAATGCTGCTGGGTTCAAAAAAAGGTGCGCTTTCGATGATTGTATATGTAAGTATGGGACTTGTTGGAATGCCGGTATTTGCCAATGGTCTGTCGGGATTGTCGATTTTAGCGAAACCGACTTTTGGTTATCTTCTAGGATTCATCATAGCTAGCTATGTTATCGGAAAATTAACTGAGATGACAAAAGAGAAAGAAAATCAAAAAATGTGGTTTACAGTGATACCGTTTGTCGGGATGTTTATTATTTACTTAGTTGGTGTACCTTATTTGTTTATGATATTTAATACCTTGATTACACCGGATAGTCCGATTAATTTTGCGACAGCGCTTAAATATGGATTTACGCCATTCGTATTGATCGATTCAATAAAAGCGATAATTGCAGGAATTGTTGCAATGGCGGTTGTTCCAACTTTGAATAAAATGTATACGAGAGTATAAGAAAAAGCAGTCGACTTTTTAATTAAAGAGGACTGCTTTATTTTATATATGTATTTTAGCCAATTCGTGTTTGAGCATGAAGCCACTTATAATCGTAGAAATGACATCCGATACTGGAAAGGCTATAAATACACCAGTCAATCCAAAACCTAGTCGTGGCAAAATGATAACCAGTGGAATAAGTATAATCATTTGCCGTAGAATCGATAGAACAAATGCAGGTTTTGCTTTTCCTAAAGCTTGGAATAATGCACTACTGATAATTTGAATTCCTATGACAGGTATAGCCAAGAATATATAATGAATAGCCTCAGCTCCAAGTTCGATAACTCCATTTTCTGTAGTGAAGATTGAAATTATGAAATTAGGAAACAACTGAGCCAATGCCCATCCGAATGTTGCGAAAACAGTTGTAGAAATAATAGAGAGTTTAACGGTTTCCTTTACCCTGTCGAAATTCTTTGCGCCAAAGTTGAATCCCACTATAGGCTGCATCCCTTGAACAACACCGATTAGCGGCATAAGAAGAAATATCATCACCCTATTTATGATACCGTAAATTGTAATTGCGATATCTCCTCCAAAAGTCCCTAACGTATTATTCATGACGATGGCTAATATGCTTGCGTTAACCTGTCTGAAAAATGCAGGAAATCCTACAGAAATAATTTCTTTGACAATGTTTAATTCCAGTTTCAGATGATGCGGATTTATTTTTAAACTGCTCTTGCCGCTTTTGAAATAGAATAATATATATATGAAAGATAGAAATTGCGATATGACAGTCGCCCATGCAGCTCCCTTGATGCCGAGATTCAAGCCGAAAATGAAAATCGGATCCAAAACGATGTTTAAACCTGTTCCAATAATCATCGCGAACATAGCAACCTTGGCATTACCTTCAGCTCTAATCAAGTTGTTGGAACTCATAGCGAAGGAAAAGAAAATCGCCCCTCCGAATATGATTTGAATATAGTCCCTCGCATATGGAAGAATTGTTTCTGTTGCCCCAAATATTCTAAGTAATTGATCTGTAAAAGCATAACCTAGAATCACAATAAACGTAACTATAATCGTAATCATGACATATGAGTTTCCGGCTATTTTTTCAGCTCTTTCAAGATTTCCAGATCCTAAATTTCTCGATACTGCAGAAGATGCACCGATTCCTACCATGAATGAAAAAGCCATGAGAATCATCTGTATAGGAAAAGAAATTGAAAGACCTGCAATGCCAATGTAACCAACGCCTCTACCTATGAAAATCGTATCCACCAGATTATAAAGAGCATTTACAATCATTCCAATTGTAGCGGGCAATGATAGTTTTATCAATAATTTTTTTATATTCTCTGTTCCGAGTAATATGCTGTGTTTGTTCATTGATTATTTCTCCTCTAAAAGTAATTTTGAATTTTCCTCTAATCTGCTAAGCAAAGTGAATACAAGAGTAATTTCTTCATCGGTAAATCCATCTAATAGTTTGATGTCGATTTCAGATTTCAGTTCATTCAAATAGCTTTGAAGATTTCTTGATTTATCAGTTAAATGAATCAAATGTGCCCTTTTATCATTGGGATTGTTCTTTTTTTCGATTAAATTAGAGATTTCCATTTTTTTTAAGGTTCTAGTCATCGTCGTTTTATCGATTCCGAGGACATTTGAAAGTTCTTCTTGATTAATACCTTCTTTGTGAAAGAGCATTATAATAATTCTAAATTGTCCCCAGCCCATATCGTAATCTTTAAGATGATTTCTATGGAAAAGATGAATATTTTTTGCAATGTGATTTAATAGCTTGGTTATAGGATAATCTTCTTTATTCATAGTTTCCTCCAAACAAAATAGTTGCATATACAACATAACACACAATTGTTGTATATGCAACTAATATATAATTTATTTTAATTCGATAGTTTCGTAGAGCTTGGCGATATGGATATTGTGATCCATCGCTTCCAATTCGTTTTTCAAATTCTCTAAGCTGTCGATTTCACCGTGAATGAGTATGGTTTTTAAAGGAGGATTTTTCAAATGACCGACCCAGTCTTTCAAATCGTTCATATCACCGTGACCGGAAAAACCATCGAGTTTTACAATTTGAGCATTGTTGGCGATGGATTCTTTTCCGATTGCAACAGGATT
>JAYENG010000153.1:0-1923 GCA_034721975.1 Bacillota bacterium | reverse complement strand
AATTTTTTCAAAATCCGCATTCAAAAAATATCTACCACACATTTACATGCCTCCTTAAATAAACATCAAAAGAAAAACAATGTATAGACCTATTCAAAAATCATTTCATAATAGCGAGCTATAGCTCCAGCTAATTCATCGACACTTACAGTTCTGCTTCGCCTTATCGTTTCTTTCCCTTCTATAAACAGTACAATTGTCGGTACCATAAAAACACTGTATAACCCCACAATTTTAGGTTCGATATCAGCTTCACTTCGAAGCAAGGCAATATTCGGAAACTCTTTCAACATATTTTCAATCTTAGGAAAAAGATCCTTGCACATATTGCAATCATTAGTTGTGAAATACGCAAGAACCATCTTTTCGTTTTCTATTCTTTCTTTGATAAGATCTATATCATTTAATGTGACCACACTGCACCCCTCAATCTATTTTAATGTTGTTTCTAATAAAAACCAACATAAGCTTACTGGTAGTTCCCACCAACAAACCCGTTGGAATAGCAAACACTAATAATAGTGGCAAGTAATAGAAAATATTTATATTATTTATGACCAACGCCGCCATTAACAATTGCCCAACATTATGAGCAATCGCTCCTAGTATACTAACCCCTATTATACTAGTTTTATCAAATTTAATAAAACCACCCATAATAATCAACGCCAAAACACCTCCCGATAAGCTGAAAAGCAAACTGGACAAAGAACCAAACAAAAAAGAAATTATTACAATTCTTCCAACCAACACTAATGAGGCTTCTTTAAAAGTCATTATGTAAAGAGAAATAAGTGTAACAATATTTGCAAGTCCAAGCTTTGCACCAGGAACAATAAAATTAACCGGGATAGTTCTTTCAATAAATCCCAATATTATCGCCAGGCTAATCAGTATTCCAATTAATGCAATTTTTCTTGTCTTTATTTTCATATTCATTAACTCCTAATTAGATATAACATCCACGTCATTCTTTGCAGCGCCATTTATCTGAACAACGACTTTGTGCGGAAGACAGACAATCGATTCTCCCGGCTTGCTTATCGCCTTAGAAAGTACACAAACCTGATCTTTGCAATCTGCTTCAAGCATAGATACAATCCCATCCTCAATTACAATTTTATTATATCCAAGTTCATTGTCTATAATAAAAACATCATTGGTCGACTCTATCAACACGCTTTGATAGACCAATTGTCCATCTGAATATATTTCTACGTTTTTATCAGAATAATTCTGATTTATAATTTCATTGCCAATATATACAGCTAATGCCACTAGTAAAATTAAAACAATTATCACATAATCATTTTTCTTCATTCCAGTACCCCTATTTTACTTTTGATGGTATTATATCATATATACAATAAAAATCCTCTCTAAGAATCGGAAGGATTTCCAACAGATATTTATCTGATTATATAAAGCGAAATATCCGCTACATCTTTTTCAATTTAAAATGCAATGTCATTTAACAAATATAACTTATGCAATACCACAAAAAATTCATCAGTGAAACGCATGGAGGAAACATGTCTAAAAAATTATTGTTGTTTTTAATATTACTATTACTATTAACCGGTTGCTCAACTTCAAAATCGGAACCTTATTCAGAGTCCGATTTTATATTGAACACAATTATTACCGTCACACTATTCGATAACAATCCCAAATCTTTCGAATCGATATTTACCGTTATCAAAGACTATGAAATGATCTTGGATAATCATCAGGAAGGCACAGAAATATATATGCTTAATCATACAGCATATAATGAGCCTTTCAATCTCGGTGATACAACTTATGAAATAATCACCAAGTCTATCGAATACTCAAAAATATCCGATGGATACTTCGATATAACCATTGAACCTTTAGTCGCTTTATGGAATATAAACAATTCCCATGATAATCCAATCATTC
>JAYENG010000152.1:10397-46887 GCA_034721975.1 Bacillota bacterium | reverse complement strand
GTTGCCGAAGCTAGCGATGGTAGAATTGTCGGTTTTGTCAAAGGACACGTTATAAAGAACAAATCCTATGATAGTGAAGTGTCTGCAATATTTTTGTTGGAAAAATACCAACATTCCGGGCTTGGTAAGACGTTGTTCTTTAGAGGATTGAAGGAATTATATCAGAGCAAGTGCAACAGCACTATTGTTTGGTGTAATAAAGACAATCCCTCAGTTGAATTTTATGAATCTATCGGCGGTGAAATATTCGATACTAAAATTGATCGCATAGGGAGTAGGGATTATGTTGTTTTAGGTTTTAAATGGGATAATATCGGTAAACTTATTGAAGAGCATTGTGTGGAGGAGTTGTATGAAGAATAATAGAATCCCATATTTGAAATTGTTGCCGATTATATTGATAGTTATTCTTTTTTATAAGTCAGTCAATAGTTTAGATGTTATAAAAAAATATATCGATATTATCATTGGCATTCTTGTTCCATTGATTTGGGCGATGGTGATTGCATATATTATTCATCCGCTCGTTACTTTTATTGAAAACAAGGGTAATAGAAGTAGGAATTTTAGTATTTTCATAGTGTATATAGTTTTAACTGGAATTATTGCAGCATTTGCAATAATTGTCATTCCTAGAATTGTAGTAAGTATTACCGAATTAATTGAAGGATTGCCTAAATTTATTGTAAATTTAGAAATATTTCTAACTGAATGGCTACATAGACTGACTGAATATAGTTTTTCTAAATATATTGAATTTGAAACAGTAAATGAATATATTTCTCAGATTAGCGGTATTTTTGACAAAGTTATATTATCTGCGCTTAATTCAATTCTCGGGGTGAGTGCAGGAATTTTTAAATTTATTATCGGGTTTGTAATATCAATTTATATTTTAAAGGATAAAGAGGATTTTGGAAAAGGGTTTAGAAAATTCTTTTATGCTAAATTCACTAAAGTGAATGCAGATAACATTCTAGAATTTTTTAAAGATTCCGATATTATTTTTTCAAGATATATAGTAGGAAAACTTATAGATTCAATTATTATCGGTGTTATTGCATTTTTGGGTTTTACAATACTAAAAACACCTTATCCGATGCTGTTGGCACTGATTATTGGTGGAACTAATATGATTCCGTACTTTGGACCATTTATTGGAGCGGTACCAGTAGTAATCATAATATTATTCGTTAATCCGATGTTGGCGCTTTGGGTGACAGTTTTTATATTTTTACTTCAGCAACTGGATGCCTATGTAATTGGACCGAAGATTTTAGGTAAATCTTTGGGATTATCACCATTTTGGATTGTGTTGGCTATTCTTATAGGTGGAGGCCTTTTTGGAATAATAGGGATGTTGATAGGTGTGCCGATTATGGCTATAATTAGAAATATGGTAATTAAACACATAGATAATGAACTTACAAAAAAAGAATTACTTATCAAGTAAATAGCAGCTCAAAATTGAGCTGCTATTTAACTTTATAGATAATTTTATTGCGGTTTGAGGTAGAATTAATTATGATATTGGTATATAATTTTAATATAAACAAACGTTCGGGAGATTGCTATGGGAAGATTTAAATTGAAATCAAAGTATAATCCAAAAGGCGATCAGTCAAAAGCTATTGAGAAATTGGCTGTTGGGATTATTGAAAACAAAAAATATCAAACACTTTTCGGAGTGACGGGTTCAGGGAAAACATATACAATGGCCAAAATTATTGAGAAGGTGCAGAAACCCACTCTGGTAGTTGCTCATAATAAAACATTGGCAGCTCAATTGGCGGGTGAATTCAAAGAATTTTTTCCGGATAGCGCTGTTGAATTTTTTGTAAGTTACTACGATTACTATCAGCCCGAAGCTTATATTCCTGGATCAGACTTATATATTGAAAAGGATGCATCAATCAACGAGGAGATAGATAAACTGCGCCATTCGGCAACTATGGCTTTATTTGAGCGTCGTGATGTGATTGTTGTTGCTTCTGTTTCCTGTATATATGGATTGGGTGATCCTATTGATTACGAAAATATGGTTATTTCTCTTCGAGTGGGAATGGAGAAATCCCGCAATGAAATATTAAGTAAACTAGTTGAAATTCAATATGCGAGAAATGATATCGATTTTTCTAGGGGTACATTCAGAGTTCGCGGAGATGTTGTTGAGATTTTTCCCGCTTCAAGTAGTGAAAGCGCCATTAGGGTTGAACTCTTCGGTGATGAAATTGACCGTATCAGTGAAATCAATGTATTGACAGGAGAAATTTTATCATTAAGAGAGCATGTAGCAATATTTCCAGCTTCGCATTATGTTACCAAAAAAGAAAAATTGGAAAGATCGATAGTTGGTATTGAAAAAGAATTAGAAGAAAGAGTAAAATATTTTAATGATAATGGAAAATTATTAGAAGCACAGAGAATTGATCAAAGGACCAGATATGATATTGAAATGATAAGAGAAGTTGGATTTTGCCAGGGTATAGAGAATTATTCTAGAATTATTTCAAATAGAGAACCCGGTTCAAGACCGTATACTTTAATAGATTATTTTCCAGATGATTTTCTGCTTGTTATTGATGAATCGCATGTGACGATACCTCAAGTAAGAGCAATGTACGGCGGCGATTATTCAAGGAAGAAAAATTTAATAGAATATGGCTTTAGGTTGCCGTCTGCATTCGATAACAGACCGCTTGATTTTTCTGAATTTGAATCGCTGATCAATCAAGTTATTTTTGCCAGTGCAACACCGGGGCCTTATGAAAAAGAAAATAGTGAAGTTGTTGTTGAACAAGTGATTAGACCAACCGGGCTGCTAGATCCCATTATTGATGTAAAACCAATAAAAGGTCAGATCGATGATTTAATTGGAGAAATTAAAATTAGAATCAAGAAAAATGAAAGAATATTGGTGACAACACTTACTAAGAGAATGGCGGAAGATTTAACTGATTATTTGGTGTCTTTAGAAATAAAGGTCAGGTATATGCATTCCGATGTAGCGACTTTGGAGAGAATGAAAATAATAAGAGATCTACGATTAGGTGAGTTTGATGTACTGGTTGGAATAAATCTTTTAAGAGAGGGGTTGGATTTGCCGGAAGTCTCTCTTGTGGCGATATTGGATGCAGATAAAGAAGGATTCTTAAGGTCTGAAACATCTTTAGTCCAGACAATAGGTAGAGCTGCAAGACATATAGATGGAAAAGTAATTATGTATGCTGATAAAATTACAAAATCTATGAAATTTGCAATCGATGAAACAAATAGAAGAAGAGAAATTCAACATCAATTCAACATTGACAATAATATTACACCGCAATCAGTAAAGAAAGATATCAGGGGAATTATCGAGGCTACAAAAACAGCTGAAGAGTTTGAAGAATATAAAACTGACAAACCTAAAATGACTAAAAATGAAATAGAGAGCAAGATTAGAGAGTATGAACTTAAAATGTTCAAAGTATCTGATAAACTTGAGTTTGAACAGGCGATTGAATATAGAGATGTGATAGATAGATTAAAAAAATTGTTAAGAGGTAAAAAATGAAAGATTATATTTTTGTGAAAGGTGCAAAAGAACATAACTTGAAAAATATCGATGTAAAAATTCCAAGGGATAAATTTGTGGTAATCACTGGACTTAGCGGATCCGGAAAATCTTCTTTGGCCTTTGATACCATATATGCTGAGGGGCAAAGACGCTATGTGGAGAGTTTGTCTTCGTATGCAAGGCAGTTTTTGGGGCAGATGGAAAAACCGAATGTCGAGTATATTGAAGGATTGTCTCCTGCGATTTCTATTGATCAAAAGACTACAAATAGAAATCCGAGATCTACAGTTGGCACAGTGACTGAGATTTACGACTATTTACGTCTATTATTCGCAAGAGCTGGAACGCCTCATTGTCCTATATGCGGGAAATTGATTGAAAGTACTACAATCGACCAAATTGTAGATCAAGTTATGGAAATTGAAGAAGGTTCAAAAATTCAAATTATCGCTCCTGTAGTTAGAGGAAAAAAAGGAACACATAAAAATGAGATTCAAAAGTATATAAAGGACGGATATATTAGAGCAAGAATAGATGGTGAGAGAGTAGAATTGAATGAAGATATCGAACTGTCAAAAAATAAAAAGCATACCATCGAAATCGTTATAGATCGCTTGGTGATAAAAGAAGGAATAGAATCGAGACTGAGCGATTCTGTTGAAACGAGTTTGAAACTGACTGAGGGCACTATAATAATAAACATTTTAGACAATGAAGATATTTTGTTCAATACTAATTTTGCATGTCCGGATCATGGCGTTGGGATTAGTGAAATGGAGCCGAGGATGTTCAGCTTCAACGCTCCTTATGGATCATGTGAAAATTGTAAAGGGATTGGATATTTACAGGAAGTTGATCCAAAACTTATTATACCGAATAAAAAACTTTCTATAAGAGAAGGTGCGATAGCTCCTTTTATGAATACTGCAGAAGGGACATATTATCATCAAATGATCAGGGCGATTATAAACGACCATGGAATTGAAGAGGGTGTTCCATTGGAAGAAATGCCGGAAAAACTAATTGATGAGATTTTATATGGAACTGGCAGTAGAAAGATAAGATTTATGTATGAGAGCAAGTATGGTGGAACAAGAGAATTTTTTGCCCCGTTCGAGGGGATTGTCAATAATCTTGAAAGAAGATACAAAGAGACCAATAGTGATTATATTCGTGAAAAAATAGAAGAATATATGAGCTTGATTTCATGTTCTTCATGCCATGGAAAAAAACTGAAAGATGAAGTATTGGCTGTTACAGTAGGTGGATTGAATATATATGAAGTAACTGAGCTTCCCGTGAGAAATGCTCTAGTGTTTTTTGAGAATTTAGAATTATCGGCAGTAAAAATGAAGATAGCTGATCAGATTGTTAAAGAAATTATCGGACGATTGATGTTTTTAAAAAATGTCGGGCTGGATTATTTATCTCTTTCAAGATCTGCAAATACATTATCAGGCGGAGAGTCTCAGAGAATTCGCCTTGCAACGCAAATTGGATCTGGTTTAGTCGGTGTTCTTTATATATTGGATGAACCCAGTATAGGTCTTCATCAAAAGGATAACAGAATGCTGCTGGATGCTCTTAGAAATTTGACTAATATTGGGAATACTTTAATAGTGGTCGAGCATGATGAAGAAACAATAACGGATGCAGATCATGTTATCGATGTAGGACCAGGGGCAGGAGAGCATGGAGGTTATATTGTTGCCGAAGGTACGGTAGATGATATAAAAAACAATTCAAATTCAGTAACCGGGGATTATTTATCAGGTAGGAAATGTATTGAAGTTCCCAGTGAAAGAAAGCGATCCGGTGGAAATTATTTAGAAATTGTTGGAGCGTGTGAAAATAATCTAAAACAATTGAAGGTAAAAATCCCTTTAGGAATTTTTACTTGTGTTACAGGAGTATCGGGTTCAGGTAAGAGTTCGCTGATAAATGAGGTTTTGTTTAAAGGAATTTATGTGAAAATCAATAAAAGAAGTCGCTTGAGACCGGGGGAATTCGATACTATCAATGGGGTAGAAAACATCGATAAGGTAATTGATATAGATCAGTCTCCAATAGGAAGAACACCTAGAAGCAATCCGGCGACATATACCGGTGTGTTTGACCATATTAGGGATTTGTTCGGTCAATTGCCGGAATCCAAGATTCGAGGATATAAAAAAGGCCGTTTCAGTTTCAATGTCAAAGGCGGTCGATGTGAAGCGTGCAGAGGAGACGGTATAAACAAAATCGAAATGCATTTTCTTCCGGATGTTTATGTTCAGTGTGAAATTTGTAAGGGAAAAAGATATAACCGCGAGACTTTGGAAGTGAAGTATAAAGGCAAAAATATTTCTCAAGTTTTAGATATGAATGTTGAAGAGGCGTTAAGTTTCTTTAATAATATTCCAAAGATAAAAAATAAATTGAAGACGTTGAAGGAAGTCGGTTTGGGATATATCAAACTTGGGCAGCCGTCGACTCAGTTATCAGGAGGAGAAGCACAAAGGATCAAATTGGCCACTGAGTTAAGTAAGCGAAGTACTGGCAAGACCTTATATATTCTCGACGAACCAACTACAGGACTCCATATGGCAGATGTACACATGCTTATTGATGTAATTCATCGCTTGGTTGAATCTGGAAATACAGTTGTGATTATTGAACATAATCTAGATGTGATAAAATCGGCGGATTATATTATCGATTTAGGACCGGAGGGTGGAGATCGTGGTGGACAGATTGTTGTTGAAGGGACACCAGAGTATGTTGCTTCTTATAAAACATCATACACTGGCCAATATCTAAAGAGAATGCTATAAATAGAAATTTCAATAATCGGATCAATCGATGTGTTTTATGTTTTTTGATTGAATGAATGCAACAATATGAGGAAATTTATCTTCTGGTAGAATCATAGAGATAGTTCCTCTTTTATTATCAAGGTGAAGAGTAAAAATGTTTTTTTTAATAGAATACTCATCGAAGTCGGCATAGGCGTAGATTCCAGAAGTGTTCTTGATGTCGTCGTTTAATGGAATATCAATTCTAAAATCCAGTCCATAGACTATAATTGACTGGTTTAAAAAATATACTTTCGTGGATTTATTTGATATAAATATATAGAATTCGGTGACTGCAAGGAAAAATAGTATAGTTAAATACATATTGATATTTGAAAAAGAATTGTAAAGCTTGTATTCTGTAAATAATATAATTGCGTATAGTATGATTCGCATATTTGCATTTTTCTGTTTCCCTTTTAAAGAAAAGAAAATCTGACTTTTATTGAAGTTTCTATTGATATAAATTTTTCTTATTAAGAAAAACGTCAATGGCATTATTATATACAAAGAAATATAAAAAATTGTCTTTGTGCTGACTCTAGGCATGGTTGTCAATAATAATGTGAATGTTATAGTAGTAAAAATTAAGCTCAGTCCAAAGATAAGACTTCGTTTTGTGTTGTTCATGGTTATCACCTCTTTGTTAAATATATAGGGATTTCAGTAAAAAATCAATATACTTTTTGGAGTGTTACAGATGTTTAAAATAAGACCTGAAATTGAAGAAATTCTAAAAAAGATACCAAAGTCACCTGGCGTATATATCATGAAGGATGTATATGATAGGATTATTTACGTCGGGAAATCGAAATATCTGAAAAATAGAGTCGTTTCTTATTTTAGAGGTTTCAACTCGCATTCTCCTAAGATGCAGACGCTTGTAGTAAATATTGCAGATATTGAGTATATTATTACAGATACAGAAGAAGAGGCATTAGCTCTAGAAGCAAATTTAATTAAAAAAAACAGGCCTAAATTCAATGTGCTGCTTAAAGATGATAAACAGTATCCATATATTATGGTTACATTGGAAGACGATTTTCCAAGAGTGGTAAAGACTAGAGAAATCAAGAATACTGGAAACAAATACTTTGGTCCATATAGCAGCAATTATGCAGTCAATGGAATTCTAGAAGAAATACATAAGAATTTTCAAATAAGAAAATGCGATAGAAATCTGAGCAAAGTAAAACGGCCGTGTCTAAATTATCACATAAAAAAATGTAGTGGACCTTGCATATACGGCGATGAGATTCAAGCGGAATATACGAAAATGATTGATGAAATCATTGTAATTTTAAATGGAAATCAAAAACAATTAATTAAGCAATTAGAAAAAGAAATGCAAGAATCAGCTGAGAATATGGCTTTTGAGAAAGCGATAAGAATTAGAGATAAAATCATATCCATTAAATCATTAAAAGCTGAACAGAAAGTTGTAAATCCAAATAGAATAGATCAAGATATTATAGGCGTTGTCAAAAACACCGATAATATTTGTGTAACGGTATTTTTTGTACGAGAGGGAAAGCTTATTGATCATCAAAACTTCATTATTGATGAATTGATGGACTCAAGCTATGATGAAATAATCAGGAGTTTCATTTATCAGTTTTATACCGATACTTCATTTGTTCCTAAAGAGATTATAATTGAAAACAATATCGAGGATATAAAGGCTCTAGAAGAATATTTATATAAATTGAGAAAGAAGAAAATCAGTTTAATCATTCCTCAAAAGGGTGATAAAAAAAGACTCGTTAATTTGGTTTTGAAAAATGCCGATGAGTATTTGGAGAAATATTCAGAAAAGCATAATTCGAAGATGATGAAGTACGATAAAATAATTGGAGAATTGAATCAAATAATCCCTATTGGCGAAATCGAGAGAATTGAAGCATATGATATATCAAATATTTATGGTGTTTTTAATGTAGGGACAATGATTGTTTATGAAAACGGGATAAGAAAAAAGAATGATTATCGTAAATTTAAAATAAAATCTATTAATAAGATAGATGATTATGGATCGATGAGAGAAGTTTTAAGCAGGAGATTTTCTCGGCTTGTTGATGAATACGATGAACAGTCTTTTTCAAAATGGCCTCAATTGATTTTGCTGGATGGGGGAAAAGGACAAGTTTCTGTAGTGAAAGAGGTCATGGATAGTTATGGCTTGAATATTCCGATTCTTGGAATGTTCAAGGACCAGTTTCACAGAACAAAAGGGTTGATTTATAAAGGCGGAGAGTATGGTTTAGATAAAAACACTTTGTTGTATAAATTTATATTTGAAATTCAAGAGGAAGTGCACAGGTTTGCTGTCAATTATCATAAGACGTTGAGAGGAAAGAGTATAACCAGTTCAATTTTAGACGATATACCTGGGGTAGGGAAAAAAAGACGAGAAGAATTATTGAAACATTTTGAGAATATTACAATGATTCAAAATGCTACATTAGAGGAACTGATGGAAGTCCCCAGTGTCGATAAAAAAACTGCGATGGAGATAAAAAAACATTTCATTGATAAGTGAAAAAATGGAATAGTTTGATAAATTCGTGGCAAACGCAATTGAAATTTCTTATAATAGAAGTAATAGATGATTTGGAGTGATTTTATGTACAAGGACAAGATAATTTCCATCGAGGGTGGAGATGGAAGTGGAAAAACAACAATTATTGAAATGATTGAAAATTATTTTATAGAGAAAAAGATAAAATACATGGTGACAAGAGAACCGGGTGGAGTCGAGATTTCTGAATCTATAAGAGAGATAGTTTTAAACAAGAACAATACGGAAATGGATGCAAAAACTGAAGCGCTTTTATATGCAGCAGCTAGAAGACAGCATCTTGCTGAAAAAGTAATTCCACAGTTAAGTAGTGGAAAAGTGATTATTTTTGATAGATATGTCGATTCTTCTGTTGTTTATCAAGGGTATGTAAGAGGACTCGGAATGGAGGAAGTTTATAATCTGAATTTATTTGCTACAGAAGGGTTTTTACCTGGGTTGACTATTTTATTGGATGTTGAACCAGAAGTCGGCTTAAAGAGAATTTCTGAAAATAATAGGGAGAAAGACAGGTTGGATTTAGAAGGATTGGATTTCCATGAAAAAGTCAGAGAAGGATATCTTGAACTTGCGAAAAAAAATCCCGATAGAATTGTAGTCATCGATGCAAATCAAGATGCTGAGAGTGTTTTTGAAAGAATGATGGAACATATTAATGAGTTTTTGGAGGATTAAATGGAATTTAAAAAAATTGCAAAATATATATTTGTTACAACGGTGGTTGTATTGATTGTTGCAAATTTAATTAATTATAATCCGATTTTCAGAATATTTGTTGGATCCTTCGGAATTGGGAGTTCAATAGTATTATGGATTATTGGAAATGTATCACATGATGACTGATAACCTGTTTTTATACAGGTTATTTTTTATTTTTCCAAAAAGGAGCAAAAATATGAATAAACGAGGCGAAGTCATAGTTGAGGGAGTAATAGTTATCACGATTGTATTATTGCTATGTTCAATATCGATAAAGGAGATTATTAGAATAAAGGGGCTCTCTTTTAGATACTTTCAAACATATACATATGATTACGAAGAATTAATAAATGATTTGGTGAAGGAACTTAGAATTGAGAAAGGGACGGCGGATGGGAAATAAAGGGTCTATTACAATATTCATGACGATGTTTATAAGCATAATATTGATTTTAGTATTAGTGTTAAGTGATATTTCAGAGTACTATTTTGAGTATAATCACTTCATCAGGGAGAATTATCTAATAGTACAAAATCAAATGAAAAGATATGATAATAGTCTGTTTGATAATTATGGAATTTTAGGTTTTAGATCTGAGAATGAATTGAGGTGTTATGAAAATTCATTGAATGGTAATACTGTGCTTAAAGAGAGTATCACTAAATTAATGCGTTATAGGGTTATAAATGATGCAAGCATTAATGCTATAGAAAAAATCAATGAAGGAAATATAATGCTAGGAATATTAAAAGAACTCGATGAAACAATAGCCTTGAAGAATTCAATAAATAGGCAAATAAAAGTGCTTAAAATACCGAGCGAGAATTCTATTTTGTTATTGAGTAAAAAAGTGTTGAAAAATTATATGTATTTTGAATATCCCTATAGTTCTTTTGATGAAATACTGAATATTGATTTTGCAACTGGTGAATTGATTAAACTTGAAATCAATGAATATATTAAAGAGATAAAAATTGATTATTTTGATATGTTTGATTTCGATAATGTAGAAAACTTATTGTCGAAACCTCTTGTAATCGAGTACGTTATTGATTATTTAGGATATTCCAGCAATATTAATAAAAAGGAAATCTATACAAGTGAGTTTGTATTAACTGGATTTACAAATACATACACTCAAAGAAGTTTTATTGAAGGGGAAATTTTTTCGCTTAGAGTACTTTTGAATACTGCATGTTTAATAAAAAATGCTAAGAAAATGAAAAATTATTCGATGATGGCTGGCGGCGACGTAAGAGGACAGTTCTTTTTAATGCTCGTAGATAGTATAATAATCTCTTTAAACGATGCAAATGAAATTTATGAAGGAAATCCGGTACCTTTGATCAAAAACAACGATGATATGAATAAGAACAAATTTAAATCTGGTCTTTATTATAAAGATTATATTAGGGTTTTACTCTACTTCATTCCTGAAAATATTTTGATTGACCGTATTGAAAATAGTATTGAAAGAGTAATGAGAATTGATTTAGAAAATTACTATACATATTTATCTTTTGACAAATCATTTAATTATTCTTTTCAAACTTTTGATTATGCAATAAATAAAAAAAGAAAATTTGAAGGTGATTATAATGAATAATCGTGGAAGTTTAACAATTGAAGCGACGATAATTTTACCGTTGGTGATATTGATTATTTATTTTTTTATGCTTTTACCTATATCGAAGATATATTTTAATGTATTTGAAGGGGAAGTTATTGAAGATTTAATGAGGACCACTTCAAGAAGTTTCAATGTGAGTGAGATTAATGATATTATTGAAAGACATCCTCAACTTGAAATCAAATCTGTTTTTTTTCGATTGAATGAAGTTGAGGTAACCATCGCTTTTAATAGTATCTATTATAGAAAATGGTTGATCAAATACGATATTAGAGTGCCAAACGTTGAAACTTTAATCTATATAACGGATACCGGGAAAAAGTTCCATCATTTTGGATGCGTATATCTAAGAGAGAGTATGATACCGATAATATATTCAAAAGGAATAATAAAGTATGATGCCTGCAAGGCTTGTTCTTTTCATTAAGTTAAAAAAATACTATAATGGGGTATATGTCTTTTTAAGGAGCTTGAAAATATGAAAAAAACAAATTTAATTATTAATATACTACTGATAATTATCATAATAGGACTGATTGTCAGCACTGCGATATTGTTTAATCGTTATAAAGCGCTGGAATTTGAGTTGTTAGACGAATATATGATGGATGAGTGGTTATATGTAAACGGAGAGAGATATGAAAAAAATAATATTATTGATATTGATGATAGATATTTTATTGAATATAAATTTGTAAAGAATTTAATATATAATGATATTGAGTTGTCGAATAGCGAGCAGAGAGCGTATATAAAATTTGATTCTAAATGGGCTGACTTAGATGATGAATTCTTAAATGAATTTATTATTGATAGTATTGTCGATATCAATATTCCTTTAGTCGATTATAACGGAATCAAATATTTTCCTCTTGAGACTATTGCTAGAGTGCTATTCTTTGAATATGGATTCACTGGAAATGATTTCTGGGTTATAACACAAGATAAACTTGAAACGGTATCAATATCAGGAGACAAAATATTTATAAATGAGAATCTTAATATACCGAATAAACAGAGTGGCAACAATACCGATTTTTATGGAGTTTCAACTGAAAAAGCCTACTTCGTGGTAAATGATGAAAATTTGGGATATGTTTCATTAGATTCAGTAAAAGCTAAAGAATCTGCTAGGCGTTGTTTGAGTGATTATCATTTTGATGGTCGAAAAAAAGTTGATGAACCTTTTTATTTGGTTTGGGATCAGATAAATTCATATAATGGAGCATTGAACTTCAATAATGAATTGGTTGAAAAAAGTGCTGATATTATTTCACCGACTTTTTTAGGTTTAAATATAAATGGTATTGTTATTAATGAGGCGGATTATAAATATGTTCAATGGGTTCATGATATGGATAAAGAAGTTTGGGTATTAACGTCGAATTCTTTTAATCCACAGTGGACCAACGAAATGTTGTCAACGCCAGTTTTAGTAGATAGATTTATTTCTCAGTTGTGTGTATTGACACTAATATATGAATTTGATGGAATTAATATTGATTTTGAAAATATTTATTTGAAAGATCAAGAATTACTTAACGAATTCATGGAAAAACTTTACCGAATAACTCAGAAGATGGATATACCTTTATCTATAGATGTTACTATTCCAGAAGGTTCTGATCAATGGTCCAAAGTTTATGACCGTAAGTCTTTAGCTAAATCAACAGATTATATATTTTTGATGGCTTATGATGAATTTTGGGCTTCGTCAAATGTAAGTGGTCCTGTTGCTTCTGTTCCGTGGACTGTTGAGGGACTTGACAAAACTCTTGAACTAGTACCCGATGAAAAACTAGCATTAGGAATTCCAGGATATATGAGAGTTTGGAAGGATTATAAAAGTGGCAATGATTCGTCGGTTCTTTCTATTAAAAATAGAGACAACTATGTTGAAGAAAACGGATTGTCTGTGCAATACTTGCCGGATTTGATGGTTAATTATTCTGAAAAGAGAGAAAACGGTATGCTTATTAGAGTGTGGTATGAAGATCCGGTCTCTGTTTCGCAGAGATTGGATTTAGTCGAACAATACAATTTACCTGGAATCGGATTATGGAGAAGAGGATTTATCGATTCAGAAACAGAAATTATTATACAGCAGAATTTAAGTAGGAGAGAATAATGAAGGTGTATGTATTTAATAAAATCGCAATAATTGCTCTTGCAACGGCATTGTTTGGACAAGTGTATCTGAATCCGTTCAATACAGACTTCAGGATTTCAATCGGAATAGTTGTTTTAACATTGCTATTGATAAAATTCAAAAATACACCGATAATCATTACAACTGTTATTACTGGTATAGTTGTTGTAGCATTCAGGGTTTTATTAGGATATATTGCAGGACAAAATTTAATTAATCTTATTGAAATTCATTTGCCGGCATTTTTCTTTTATTTAAGTTATGGAATACTATTGAAGATGTTCAGTGTTAGAGAAATCGTTAAACAGCCTATTTTATTGATTACTTTCTTGACTTTTTCTGATGTGTTATCAAATATTATTGAAGCGTCTATTAGATATGAATACCATAATGTATCTGCTGAAATTGTCATTTCAAGTTTGTTGATTGCAGGTTTATTGCGAGCGAGTATTGTATTTATTTTAAATTTAGGTCTAATTTTTTATAGTATTGTAATTTTAAAAGATGAAAACAATATACGAATCAAGGAATTTTTAGTGCTTGCTTCCAAGATGAAAACCGAATCATTCTTTCTTAAAAAAAGCATGAAAGATGTAGAAAAAGCGATGAACAAGAGTTATTATTTGTATAATCAATTCAATAGTCTTGATTTTCAAAATATATCTATAGAAAGTACAAATAATTTAAAAGAAGAAATTCTAGAAATCACAAAAGACATACATGAACTCAAAAAAGATAATGAGAGAATGATTGTAAGTATTGAAAAAATCATTCCACAAAATACTCAGTTGGATGAAATGCGATTAGATGAGATAATTGATATGTTAAAAGAGAATACTGAGAATTTAGCGGAAATAAATAATAAAGATATTAAGATAAATGCATCGATTGTAAATAAGAGATTGGTAATAAATGATTATTATCCACTGATTACTGTACTGATTAATCTGCTTGGTAATGCTGTAGATGCCGTAGATCAATATGGAGTTATTTCTATCACTCAGATTGAAAATAAAGAGTGGTTGATTCTTCAAATAACTGATAATGGAAAGGGAATTAATATAACTGAAAGAGATATAATTTTCAAACCGGGATATTCTACAAAATACGATGAAAAGACTGGTCAAATGTCCGGTGGAATAGGACTTACTCATGTTAAAGCGATGATTGAAGATTATTACAATGGTAATATCATAGTTATTAGTAACGAGAGTCAAGGAACTAGATTTCAGATAGAAATACTGAAAAGCAAACTTTAGGAGGAAAAAATGCGCATATTTTTGGTTGATGATGACGAAGCGATTGTTACAATGCTTGAAAATATTATTATTGATTATGATTTGGGACAAATTATCGGGAAGGCTTTCGATGGATTACATGCTAAAAAAGATATCCAAATTTTAAAGCCTGACATTGTAATTGTAGATTTACTTTTGCCTAAAATCGACGGAATAGAATTAGTTAAAAATTTTAAAAGTATAAATAGCAATATTCAATTTATAATGTTATCGCAGGTTAGTTCAAAGAATATGATAGGAGATGCTTATAAAGCCGGAATAGAATTCTTTATTAATAAGCCGATAAACGTTATTGAGGTAAAGTCTGTTTTAGAAAAGGCCATAGAGAATTCAAATTTAAAAGAAATATTAAATAAAATTCAGGTAACTGTAAATAAAGGTAGAAGAGTAGATGAAAATAATGAAAAAGATAATGAAAAGTTAACTCAGGTTAGTGAAATACTCTCAGATTTAGGGATTTCTAATGAAAGAGGGGGAAGAGATATTTTAAATATTGTAAAGATGATTATTGAAACTAGGGAAGGATTAGGAAGAAAGTTTCATAGATACAATATTGGGGATTTATATAATGATTTAAATAAAATGTACATCGATGAAGAGTACAAAGGATCATTCAATGTTAGAGCGATTGAGCAAAGAGTACGTAGAACTATTCAACAGGCGATGGATAATGTTTCTATGCTGGGTATTGAAGATTTCAGTAATTATAAATTTGAAAGATATTCATCTAGGTTATTTGATTTTATCGAAGTAAAGAGAAATATGGATTTTATCAGAGAAAAAACTAAGTATAGAGGAAAAATAAGTGTTAAAACTTTTATAGAAGGATTAATCGGAATGGTAGAAGATTAAACTTTCGGGTCAATCCCATAGTTTGTGTAAACTTTCTGTTTTATTATATTTTTAAAAGACTCAATCGTTATTGTTGAGTCTTTTAAAGTTTTTTGCCCAAGAATATATATTTCGGCACCGATACATTCCATTTCCAGCAATTCTATATTATTTTCTATAAGGTAAGCAGAAATATTCTTTTCAACTTTGGCAATTGCCTTGCCACTGAAGGAAAAAGATATAAGTATAAGTCCACCCATCCTTAATACTCTTTCAGCTTCAGACAAGTATATTGGTGCATTTGAAATATTGTCATAATAGTTGCACCTGAGCGTAACAATGAGCCAGCCAAAGGGAAAGCAACCAAAGATGGGATAAGTGTAATGGCTCCAATCAACGCTGCCATGATTGTTGCGATAAACCCTGCTTCAGATCCAACAAGTTTTGATATTGTTTCTGGTTTTAAAATTCCTAAGGTCAATCCAACAATTCTTAGTACAGCCAAAAGGCTGGGAGCCATTTTAAGGAATGTTTTTTTTGCTATTTTGAAAGCTTTCCTGGTTTTTTCTTTACTTTTTACAAACGACGCGATAAGTCCTATTGTCAATATGCCATAAATCATTATCAATGTCTTCACCTAAATCACCTATCTGTTTTCTTTTTATTATTGTAATCATATAATATATTTTCAAATTGAAGAATGAGTTATTAATAAAGAGTATATTATAATTATAATTTAAGTGCTGATTATTGAAAATCAACACAAAATAGGAGAATTTTTTATGTTCTAGCATAAATAATATGATAAAACAGCTATTTTTTTAAAAAAAAGACTTGCAAAATAAAAAGTATACCCGTATAATACAAGTATAGTATAATTGTATACAAATATGGAGGGGGAATAATAAATGATAAATGAGGTTTATAAATTTGAAATTATAGAGAAGTGCAAGAGATGTGAAGATGAGAAATCAGTTAATAGACACGGATTATGTAAATCATGTCAAGACGAAGTTGATTATGAATATTCGCTTCTATATCGAATAAAAACTATGGAAGATTAAATAAAGAATATATATGGGCAGTTTAGAAAGTAAATTTCTAAACTGCTTTTGTTGTGATATGTTTAAGTTATTAAATAAATCATCCTTTTTTATTTTTTATAGATATGATAAAATATATGCGGACGGTATCCAATGGAACTGTACCTCAGATGAAAGGAAGTGCACAATTGAAGATTGGATTTATTGGAGCCGGAAAAGTGGGTACAAATTTAGCGAGCTATTTTGCTGATAATGGACTTATAATTTCTGGCTTTTTTGTTAGGACCGATACTTCTATCAATGAAGAAATTAAAAAAACGAAGATAAGTTATACTGCTGATCTTAAGGATTTTATTGATAAAACAGATGTGATATTTATTACTGTCAATGACGATCAGATAAGAAATGTAGTAGAAATGGTTTTGCATACGCAAATGGATTTATCTTTGAAAACATTTGCACATACCAGCGGCAGTTTATCGGCACATGTTTTATCGCCATTAAAAGAAAAAAATGCTGAAGTGTTTACATTTCATCCGTTACAGACATTTTCCAGTTGTAACATCACTGCTAAAGAATTAGAAGAAATGCATATCTTCGTGGAAAATAATGAATCTACAGCATTGATAGAAATATTAGAGGCGATTAAGAATCGATATCATGTTATTGATACACGGCATAAGAGTCAATATCATTTAGCAGCATCGGTGATATCTAATTTGACGACCGGGTTAATCGATTTTGGACTTGACTTATTGGATGAAATAGGAATGGATAGAGAGAATTCCATAGAAGCATTTAAACCGCTGATTTTAGGAACGACTAATAGTATTCTTAGCAAAGGACCCAAGGCGGCTCTTACCGGTCCGGTGTCTAGAGGAGATATGGGAACTGTAAAAAAACACTTGGAGTGTTTGGATGGAGATTCAAAACTGCTATATGTATTGTTGGCAAAAAAAACATTACAGATGTCTAAGGATAGAATTACAAAAGAGCAATATGATAGGCTTTTTCAAATGTTGAAGGAGGGTGAAAATAATGACTAAATTTAATGTGACGTCCTTTGTCGATTCAAAAGAAAAAGGGCATAAAATATCTATGTTGACCGCTTATGATTATACAACGGCTAAACTTATCGATCAGGCAGGTGTAGACTCGATTTTGGTTGGAGATTCTTTGGGAATGGTTATGTTAGGTTATGAAAATACATTAGCTGTAACTCTTGATGATATGATTCATCATACAAAAGCTGTGGTGAGAGGAACTGAAAACGCTTTCGTGGTTTTGGACATGCCGTTTATGACATACCATACGACAGTGGAAGATGCGATTAGAAATGCAGGAAGAGCAATTCAAGAGAGTGGAGCAAAAGCGGTTAAACTAGAGGGCGGTTTCCATGTCGAAGACAAAATAAAGGGAATTGTCGATGCTCAGATACCAGTGCTCGGGCATTTAGGATTGACACCACAATCGGTTAATGCTTTTGGAGGATTCAAAGTTCAAGGGAAAGATGAAGTAGTTGCAAAAAAAATCATTGAAGAAGCCAAACTTTTAGAAGGGCTAGGTGTATTTGCAATAGTTTTAGAGGCGATACCTGAAAAACTGGCTAAGATAATCAGCGAATCTTTAACAATTCCAACTATAGGAATCGGTGCTGGTCGATATACTGACGGGCAAGTGTTGGTTATCCAAGATATGCTTGGGATGTATCCTGATTTTACCCCGAAATTCGTGAAAAAATATGCTGAATTAGGTATTCAGATTAAAGAAGCGGTAATCAAGTATAATGAAGAGATCAATACGGGTGTTTTCCCGGAAGAAAAACATGGTTTTAAAATAGAGGATGATGTTTTAGATAAATTATATTAGGTGATGAATATGAAAATAATAAATGAAGTCAATGAAATAAGACAAATAGCAAAAAAAATAAAAAGAAAAGATCTTTCAATTGGATTTGTTCCTACAATGGGCTATTTACATGATGGCCACTTATCTTTAGTGAAAGCTGCAAAAGCCGATAATGACATTGTAGTTGTGAGTATCTTTGTCAATCCGACTCAGTTTGGACCAAATGAAGATTTGGACAGCTATCCGAGAAATTTAGAAAAAGATAGGAAATCACTTGAAAATTTGAATGTCGATTATTTGTTTTTTCCAAAAGTTGAACAGATGTATCCTGATGGATACGGGACTTATGTAAATGTAGAGTCGGGATTAACCAATAAACTTTGTGGAAAATCGAGACCTGGACATTTTAAAGGTGTAACAACTATTGTCTCAAAACTCTTCAACATAGTTAGTCCGGATAAAGCTTATTTCGGACAAAAGGATGCTCAACAAGTCAGTGTGATAAATAGAATGGTCAAGGATTTGAATTTTGATATAGAAATCATGACTGTTCCAATTGTTAGAGAAAAAGACGGATTGGCGATGAGTTCAAGAAACGTAAACCTTAGTGAAAATGAGAGACAAGATGCGTTGGTGCTGAGCAAATCTCTAAATAAAGCAAAAGATTTGATTTTACTTGACAACATCAAAAAATCAGATATTATAAAGGATGAAATGAAGGAGATTCTTGAATCGGTTGATTCTTCACGGATTGATTATATTGAAATAGTCGATATGGAGAGTTTAGAGTCAATAGATATTGTAAAAGGAAAAATACTCATTGCATTAGCAGTGCATATTGGAAAAACTAGATTGATAGATAATATTATTATGGAGGCGTAAAATGTTTATTACAATGTATAAAGGTAAAATTCACAGAGCGACTGTGACTGAAGCTAATCTTAACTATGTTGGAAGTGTGACTATCGATAAAGATTTATTGGAAGCAGCAAATATGTTGCCTGGTGAAAAAGTAGCTATTGTCAACAACAATAATGGAGCCAGAGTTGAAACTTATATTATTGAAGGTGAAAGAGGAACCGGGATAATCGGAATAAATGGAGCTGCGGCTAGATTATTTCATTCAGGTGATATTGTAATTATCATTGCTTATGCAATGATGACAGAAGATGAAGGAAAAGTTTTCAAACCAAATGTAGTGTTTGTCAATGAAGAGAACCAAATGATTGAAATGGCAAATGTTGAAATTCACGGTGATATCAAATAATTATATAATTTGCGTATTGGGGGCGAATCTATTGAAAAAAACGATTGGTTTGATTGTGATTTTTATTATGGTTTTATCGGCAAGTTGTGTGTTCGCTGAAGTAGATGATAATGTAAGTGTTCGAATCAACGGCGAATTAATTGAATCGAATGATAAGAATTACATTGTAAATGATAGAGTTTTTGTCTTGGCCCGCGATGTTGCTGAATCACTTGGCGCAATTGTTGAATGGCAGAATGCAACAAAGGAAGTAACTATGCGGTTGGATAATCAAATAATCAGTTTTAACATCGATAGTTTTACAGCTGACGTCGATGGTGAAATAAAAGTTATGGATACAATGCCATTTTTAAAAAATGAAAGGACATATGTTCCAGTGAGATTTTTATCTGAGAATTTAGGTTTTTCAGTTCAATGGGATGGTATCGATAGAATCGTTGATATCAGCAGTGATGATACTTTAATCAGTAGAAGCGATTTGGATGTACAGCATTCATATACGAAAGAGGATTTGCTTTGGCTCTCTAGAATTGTTCAAGTTGAAACCGGCGGTTCGACAATCGATATGAAATTGGCTGTAGCCAATGTCGTCTTAAATCGAGTAGCGAGCAATATTTTCCCGAATAATATCCATGATGTGATTTTTGAAATTGATGTATATATTCAATTTCCACCTGCACATCGCGAATCGTTTGTGACGCTTATTCCAAGTGAACTCAGTATTGAAGCGGCAAGGCGCGCTTTTGAAGGAGAAAACAATATAAGTGATTGTTTATACTTCAATAATTCTCCATTTAAAACTAAGACTGACGACTTATATAAAATAATTGATGGAGAGTATTTCTATCATTAAAACAACACAATAAAAAAGATGGTTTCTATGATAATAGAAATCATCTTTTTTTATTATTGGCTTAAACCAGTTGAGTTCTCATAGGATACACTATTCAATAATAATTTTCTTTCGTCCGTGTTCTTTGGCGTAGTACATACGCTCATCTGATATTTTAATCAATTTATATATGTCTGTTGTTTCTGAGACATCGGAAATACCTGCGCTAAAAGTTATTTGAATATCATATCCTCTCGAAGTGAATACTTTAGTATTCAAATTCAACAATGCCCTTTCCAATATTTCCTTGGCATTTTTTTTGTTTGTTGCTTCAAATAAAACAACGAATTCTTCACCGCCATATCTGACAAGCAAATCGTTATCGCGTATATGTTCCTGTAAATAGCTTGAAAAAGATATTAAAACAAAATCTCCTACATCATGACCGTATTTATCATTGATATGTTTGAAAAAATCTATATCTATCATACTTAAAGAAAAAATTTCATTTCGCCTATCATAACGATTGATAAAATATGGAATACCCTGAAAAAGTTTTCTTCTGTTATAAAGACCAGTAAGAGAATCTTTAATTGCCAGTTCTTCAAGTTCAAGTGTTTTTTCGCTTACTAGTTCTTCCAATTTCTTGTTCTGATTAAGCAAAGCATATAAGTAATATGTAGAAATTAATATTATCATTACCGATAGCATTAAAATAGTGATATCATATCTGAAATTAATATTACTAATATAATTTGAAGTTGGAAGGAAATATAAAGACCATTTCCTATTTCCAAAGAATATATTTTTTTTCAGAAATAGCGACTCGTTAATTATATCAGATTCTGATATTTCGACTTTATCGGATAAATAATTATAGATAAAAATTGAATTAGAAGAATCTGTAGTATCGAAAATAATCACATTCATAGTATTGTCAAAAACAGATAGCGATTGACTAAATATATCACTAAATCTCACTAAACTAATAATTACACCCTCATTATCCAATTGACCTTCAACTGGTTGTATCATAGCATATGAAAATGTATTTTCTGAATCTTCCAAAATAACAATGGGCTTGGTGATTATCAAAGAATCAGTGTCAACCGCTAAGTCGATTTCAAATTTGGATAAGGAATCTGAGTAGACATTTATTCCTAATGCATTTTCGTTTTCTTCTAGTGGAACGATAAAATAAAGAGGGTAATAAATATCGCTATTTTTTGCTGGTATGATTGTACCGTTATCCATATCTTTGATGTAATAATCTTCATATCCGCTATCGATTGCGTTTTGAATAAAATCTTCTAAATTTTCCGAAGAAACCTTTGGAGCATATTCCAGAATAATTGCTCCTGGAAGACAGTTAAAAACGTTGCTGGTGAAATCAGCAAAATCATCATTGCTAATTGTTTCGATAGAATTGAAATAGGTTTTGAGCACAGACATTATTGTTTTATTATGTTTGATTGATTCATGGATAGCGTTATAACGATTTTCAGCTTCTCTATTGAAAGTGCTTTTTTGGATATCTTGAAGAGAATGTTTGACAAAAGAAAAAAGACTAAATGAAATTATCAGCCCAAAAACTATGAATAATAAAATTGTGATTTTAAAATTCTTGTTATTCATCGCAAACTCCCCTGATTCATATGAAACCCCAGGTGAAAATTATATAACGAAAAAACGAGAAACACTGTTAAATGTCTCTCGTT
Organism: Bacillota bacterium; assembly: GCA_034721975.1. Taxonomy (GTDB): domain Bacteria; phylum Bacillota; class Clostridia; order Peptostreptococcales; family Acidaminobacteraceae; genus DAOURC01. The sequence goes on along the minus strand of JAYENG010000152.1, from coordinate 24,600 downwards.
TCGATTATTTTTATACCGCTATCAATCATTTCTATTTTTCTGTCTTTAAAAAGTTTTCCCAATGCTCTTTTAAATGCTTTTTTGCTCATCGAGAAGAATCTATTGATTTCTTCTGGACTACTATTGTCGTTGTATGGAAGAAATCCATTATTATCATGTAATTTGTTTAGAATAAGTTTGGCATCGTCGTCTTTTTGAAGATTTGCCCTTTTCTTAAATGACATGATCAATTTGCCGTCTTCCCTTATTTTGGCAACTCTCAATAGAAGTTTATCACCTACATTATAATTTTCTAAAATTTCTTGTTTTAGAATTAAACCGTCATACTGATCTTCAACTGCAACAAAAATTCCCATGTCAGGATTTATACGATAGATGGTTGCTTCGTGAGTATCATCTATAGAATATGGACTATCCGATGTTATTCCCCTTTGGGTTTTCATAGTTGAAGCTAATCTCTCCGATTTATCAATGTACATTCTAACTAAAATACTATCTCCTTCTTTAATAAGAGATACTTGTTCGCTATGTGGTAGAAATAAATCTTTACCAAGGCCCCAATCTAGAAATGCACCTATTTCGGATACTTTAACAATTTTTAACATTGCTAATTTATTTAATAAAATTTTTGGTTTTTTTGTTGTGGCTATTAGTTCATCTTTTGTATCGCGATAGATAAACACGTTTATCAAATCATCAATAGCGGTGCCTTTAGCAGCCTCGAATCCAGGCAAAAAAACTTCGTAGTCGATATCTGAATCCGGTTCTTTGAGATAAAAGCCAGAACCCTTTATTTTTGATACGATTAATTCTTGATATTTTCCTAATTCAATCATATTATATTTACTCCTTTTAGAATTTAAATAATCATTTTAAGCGCATTATGAATAATTTTCACAGTTTGTTTTCCGTTATCATGGTATTCGCCATCTACATCAATCTCTTCTTTAGTATCGAAGGAAATATGGTTTGTTTGAAAATATTCAACAAATTCACTATTTATATGCTGACCGTTGAAGACTTTTAAAAAGATTTCGAATAATTTATAAGCAGGTGCTTTTCTAATTAAAACACAGTCAAATTTGCCATCATCAATACAGGCTTTTGGTGCCATTTTATGAAATCCACCTATACTGGAACTATTGCTGATTAAAAAGATGATAAATTCGCCTGAAAAAGAAAATTCTTCACTTTCAATGTCTATATAAGCCAATGGGATATTTGTTGAAGAAAATTGCTTAAGACCTTCAATGTAATAAGCCAATGGACCGAATAAGTTTTTATTCTCTTTAGTTGTTGTGTGCGCAACTGAAGTAAAAATACCCATAGAGGTCACATTGATGAAATATTGATTATTGATTTTTCCAACATCGACATTAGAATAACGACCTTCAACAATCCTGTCTGCTAATTTATACGGATTTTTTGGAATATTTAAAAACCTACCGAAGTCGTTCATTGTACCAATAGGGTAAACTGCTAGATGGATAGGATTGCCGCTTTTGATGATCCCGTTTATCACTTCGTTGAGAGTGCCATCACCACCAGCTGAAATAATCAAGTCCCATTCTTCGGAAAGCGCTGTTTTAAAAGCTTCATTAAAAGCATCATTATTTTGTTTTGTAGTAAATTTCGATATCATATAGTTTCTATCCAGCAAAGTTAATGCTAATTCATCAATATTTGCACTTTCTTCACCTTTGCCAGCAACTGGGTTAAATATGATTTTTATTCTAAGCATTTGCTTCAACTCCACATTCAGCATCATACTCCAATAAAATATCCAAGCCGTGTGAAACAGAATCTATTATTGATTCTAAATTTTCTTTTACAGCTTTTGGGCTTCCCGGAAGATTTATTATTAAAGTATTTCTTCTTATTCCAGCAACAGCCCTCGACAACATGGCTCTCTTTGTTATTTGGAGACTATAGTAGCGCATGGCTTCAGGAATGCCTGGCACTATTCGATCGATAACTTCGAGTGTTGCTTCGGGAGTATGATCTCTTGGTGAAAAGCCGGTACCTCCTGTTGTTAAAATGAGATTCACTTTTAAATCATCGGTCATTTCTTTCATTGTGTCAACTAATATTTGATGTTCATCGGGAACAACTGTATATTCTATTACTTCATAGCCTTTTGGCGTAATGATTTCTTTTATAAGTGGACCGCTTGTATCAACACGTTGACCTATTGAACCTTTATCGCTTGCGGTGATTATACCTACTTTATACATCGGCAAACACTCCTTTTTATCAGTATACCAAAGTGTTCGATTTTTAAAAATAGAATTTTATGAAAAACTGATGTAATTCAAATTTAATTATTAATTGAACCTTACGGTATAAAATGATATTATAGTAAATAACAGAAAATCATTTTCCGAATTTATCTTTCTAAGGGTTAACTATGAAGGATAAATCGATGGGTTAAAAGAGAAATTTTTTAGCCTCCCATTTTGGAAAGGAAAAAATTATGTATTTTATAATATTCCTTTTGGGAATATTTTTTTGTTAATTATAGAGATAAGGTGGAATTATGGAGCTATTTAAGGTGCACAGTATTGAAAATGCAAAAAAAAGAGTTTTAGAAGTGTTTTCAGATTTGAAAATTAAAACAGAGAAAATAGCTATTATGGAATCTTTGAATAGAGTTTCAGCTGAGATAGTTAAATCAAAGATAAATGTTCCTCATTTCAATCGTTCAACGGTAGATGGCTATGCTGTAATTTCCGGTGATGTTCAAGGCACATCAGAAAGCATGCCGATGATGCTGGATATTATCGGAGAGAGTGAAATGGGAAAAGAAAACAGTTATGAAATATTGAATGGACAATGCATCTATGTTCCTACCGGTGGAATGCTTCCTAAAGGAGCCGACAGCGTTGTAATGATTGAATATACAGAAATTTTCGGCGAAAAAAGCATTGCTGTTTACAAACCTGCAGCTACAAAAGAAAATACTATGAGTATAGGTGATGATGTTCTTGTCGATCAAGAGGTTATGGAAAAAAACCAAGTAATCAGATCGAAGGACATTGGTGTGCTCGCTGCGATAGGAGTAAAGAAAATCGAGGTTTACAAAAAGCCTGAAGTAGTTTTGATTTCCACTGGAGATGAAATTGTAGATGATATCGACGATTTGGAAGTCGGCAAGATTTTGGATATCAATACATATACGATTGTAAACCTGTTAAAAGCTTCCGGCGCTGTCGCGATAAAAACTCATGTTGTAAAAGATGAGTATGATCCATTGAAAGAAACTATAATTAATAGTATGGCTGAAGCTGATTTAGTAATAGTTTCCGGTGGTAGTTCAATGGGAGAGAAAGACAATACTGCAAAAATATTTGATGAGGTTGGGGATGTCGGAGTTTTTATTCACGGAATTTCCATAAAACCCGGTAAACCGACCATTGTTGCAAGAGGCGATGATATTCCGCTTCTTGGGCTTCCTGGACAACCGGTTTCTGCAATGATTGTCTATCGTGTCATTGTTGATTTTTTACTGCAAAATATATTTAAGACAATCGGATTGGTTGAGAAAAAAGAAATGAGAATACTTGATAGAAATGTTTTTGCTTCTCCGGGGAAAGATACATATTTGATGATGAGACATTATGAAGAAGATGGAAATCTATATATTACTCCGGTTTACGGCAAATCGGGGATGATAAACTTGATAGCGGCATCGACTGGATATATCGTAGTCAATGAAGATTTAGAAGGATATAGAAAAGGAGAAATGGTTGACTTTTACCATTTCATATAAGAGGGTGAAAAAATGGAGAGAAACATATATTTAAAAAGTACAGATTTAGAAGAAGTTGAAAAAACATATTTTAATTGTTTTGAAAATATCGAGAGGAAAACAGAAAGAATAAAAGTCATAGATAGTCTAAATAGAATAACTTCTGAACCAATTTTTGCAAAAGTATCATCACCTCATTATAATGCATCCGCCATGGACGGAATAGTTGTCAGAGCAAAGGATACATATGAAGCCGATGAAACCCATCAAGTTAGATTGACATATGAAAAGGATTTTTTGTATATAGATACTGGGGATGTGATTCCGGAGGAATTCGACAGTGTTATCATGATTGAAGAAGTTGTAAAGATTGATGACAAGACAGTTGAAATATTTAAAGCGGCATATCCTTGGCAAGATGTAAGGCCGGTTGGTGAAGACATAGCGGTTTTAGAAATGATAATACCAGCTCATGTCAATATAAGACCGGTCGATATAGGAGCTATGCTTGCAGGTGGTGTTGTAGAAGTAGATGTTGTCAAAAAACTGAGAATCGGAATAATACCGACGGGAACGGAAATTGTCGATCCGGGAAAAGAGTTGAAACCTGGAGATATCATCGAATCGAATTCCAGAGTTATTGAATCATTGGTGATTGAAAGAGGATTGATTCCAAATCGCTATGATATAGTTGAAGATGATTTTGAAATGTTGAAAGCCGCTGTTAGAAAAGCAACCGACGAGAATGACATCGTGATAATCAATGCTGGATCAAGTGCGGGTTCTGAGGATTATACATCTAAAGTAGTCGACTACTTCGGCAAGGTTTATTTTCACGGTATAAATATCAGACCGGGTAAACCTGCTGTGCTTGGAGTGATAGATGATAAACCTGTAATAGGGGTACCGGGATTTCCGGTATCAGCGTATCTTATTTACGAGCTGATAGTAGATAAGTTGTTTGATCAATACTATCATATTCAGTCGAAAGATAAAGTTGTAAAAGCCCAGCTTTCCAGAAGAGTGATGTCGTCGATAAAAAGCGAGGAATTTGTAAGAGTCAAGCTGGGTGAAGTCAATGATACTTTGATTGCATCGCCGCTCAATAGAGGAGCGGGAGTGACTATGTCTCTTGTGAGGGCGGATGGAGTTCTAAGAATTCCTAAAAGCATTGAAGGAATAGACGGGGGAACTGAAGTTGAAGTTTTTTTAATGTCTCCTAGAGCGAGTGTAGATGAAACGATAGTTTCCATCGGCAGTCATGACATAGTGTTAGATATCATCACGAATATTCTCAATAATAAATATAACGGCCTTTATTTTTCTTCATCTCACCAAGGAAGTTTTGCCGGTGTGATGGCGATGAAGAAAGGTATTGCACACATTTCACCTGTGCATTTGCTTGATGAAGAGACAGGTGTATATAATAAACTTGTAATAGAGAAATATTTAGGTAAAGGAAAATACTCTCTTGTTAAAGGGTTGAAGAGGGTTCAAGGGTTTTATGTAGGCAAAGGCAATCCTAAAAACATAGCGGGTATCGGAGATTTGACAAGAGAAGATGTTGTATTTGTAAATAGACAAAAAGGTTCTGGGACAAGAGTGTTGTTTGATTATCTTTTGAAGAACAATAAAATTGATAGAGAGAAAATTGCCGGTTATCCTAGGGAAATGAATACGCATATGACAGTTGCAGCAGCTGTGCTTTCCGGTAGCGCTGATGTTGCCATGGGGATTCAATCTGTTGCTAAAGCAATGGGACTTGATTTTATTCCTATCGGTGTGGAAGAATACGATTTCATTGTGGAGAATGAGTTTTTAGAAAATGAAAAAATGGTGAAATTCATTGAAGTGATCACTTCGGAAACGTTTAAAGAGGAAACAGAAAAATTATCTGGTTACAGCTTAGATGATGTCGGTAAAATAATTAGAATATAGGTGATATGACATGAAAGATTTATTTGGAAGAGAAATTACATATTTAAGGATTTCAGTTACGGACCGTTGTAATTTTAGATGTTCTTATTGTATGCCGCCTGAAGGAATATGTAAATTGAAACATGAAGACATTCTAAGAAATGAAGAAATTGTCGAAATTGTAAAAGAGATGGCACTGTATGGGATAAGAAAAATCAGATTGACCGGTGGAGAGCCGTTAATCAGAAAAGGCATTGTTGATCTTGTAAGAGAAATAAAGCAAATAGAGGGAATTTCAGAAATTACGATGACTACCAACGGATATTTTTTAGAAGAAATGTTGGATGATTTAATTGATGCTGGACTCGATCGTGTCAACATCAGCATAGACAGTTTAAAGCCTGAAAAGTTTGAAACTATTACTCGAGGTGGAAAATTGGATGTGGTCTTAAATGCAATCGATGCCGCGTATAACTCGAAACTCAGAAAAGTCAAGCTGAACATAGTGTTGATTGGTGGGTTCAATGATGATGAAATTGAAGATTTTGTTGATATAACAAAATCACGAGATATCGATGTCAGATTTATTGAGCTCATGCCTATAGGTGTCGCAGCCGACTGGTCTAAGGAAAAATTCGTTTCAAATGATTTGGTGCTTGAAAAAGTTAGTGAATTAAAACCCATCGATTACTTCGACAAAAGTTCACCGGCGAGATATTATCAAAAAGAGGGCAATTCAGGACTTGTCGGTTTGATCAATCCGATTTCATGCAATTTCTGCAGCAATTGCAATCGTATCAGGTTGACATCCGATGGAAAAATTAAACCTTGTTTACATTCGGATGAAGAGATAGATCTTTTAGATGCCATCAGGAATCACCCTGAGGATGTTGGAGAATTTATAAAACAAGGGGTAATCAATAAGCCGAAAGAGCATCACATCAACGATATTGGCTTTATGCCGGTTATGCGCGACATGAATAAGATTGGAGGCTGAATAAATGGGACTCACGCATTTCAATGAGCAGGGAAGACCTAAAATGGTCGATGTAAGCGAAAAAGATGTAACACATAGAGTAGCTATAGCAAGAGGAAAAATAAGCATGAAACCAGAGACGTTGAATAAAATCGTATCTGGGGATATGAAAAAAGGCGATGTTTTGTCGACTGCTCAGATAGGTGGAATCATGGGTGGGAAAATGACATCTTCAATAATTCCCATGTGTCATAATATCATAATAAACGGACTGAATATAAGTTTTGAAATCGATGAGAAAAACAATTCGATCATTATTGAATCCACTGCTAAAACCGATAGCAAGACTGGAATTGAAATGGAAGCACTCACTGCTGTTTCTGTAGCAGCTTTAACAATATACGATATGTGTAAAGCGATAGATCGTTCGATGGAAATTTCAGATATCAAATTGATTGAAAAAAGCGGCGGGAAATCCGGCAACTACGTTTTAGAGGATGGAAAATAATGGCTAGTGTCGTTTCGATAAATATCAGCAAAGAGAAAGGAACAATAAAGAATACAATAGATAAAGGAAATTTTATTGAGAAATTCGGGTTAGAAAATGATGCGCATGGTGGAAATTGGCATAGACAAGTATCTTTACTTGCTAAAGAGAGTATAGATAAAATGAGAGATAAAGGAATTGCTCTTAATCCGGGAATCTTTGCTGAGAATATCACTACAGAAGGAATTGAACTTTATACGTTGCCGGTTGGAACGAAGATAAGAATTGGTGATACGATTCATGAAGTCACTCAGATAGGCAAAACATGTCATGCAGCTTGTGAAATACGTAAGATCATAGGGGATTGCATTATGCCTAGAGAAGGAATTTTTACTAAAGTTTTAAAATCGGGAAAGATTAAAATAGGAAATGATATTGAAATCATAGATAATGAAGCCTGATGAATTCAGGCTTTCATTGTTTTTTTTTGATATTATCGGTATACTGATTCTAGTATATAAGTGTGGAGGATTTTATGGATAAGACGATTTTAGAAATACAAAAAATCATAGGAATTGAAAATGTTTTATTGAATGAACCTATGAAAAATCATACATCATTTAAAATTGGCGGACCGGCTAGAGCTGTGGTATTGCCAAGAAATGTCGAGGAAATTCAAAAGACGATAAGGTTATTAGATGAAAACAATATAAAGCATTATATTCTTGGGAACGGAACGAATGTTTTATTTCCTGATGATGGATATAACGGGATTGTAATTAAAATAGCGAAGCAATTTTCTGATATTAATATCGACGGAGATGTCGTTTATGCTCAAGCTGGAGCGTTGCTGTCAAAAGTGAGTAAATTAGCCGCTAAGGCAACGTTGACCGGTTTGGAGTTTGCATCCGGCATTCCGGGGTCAATAGGCGGAGCGGTGGTTATGAACGCAGGTGCCTATGGCGGAGAGATGAAAGATGTTATTGTTGAAGCTACTGCAATAGATCAAAATGGAAATCTTATGGTTTTTAAGAATGGGGAATTAGACTTTGGGTATAGAAGAAGTGTGATAAAAGATAAAGGCTACATTGTCATAAGTGCTGAAATGCAAATAAAAAAGGGAAATTCTCATGACATATATGCTTTGATGGATGAACTTGATGAAAAAAGGGCAGCCAAACAACCGGTGAATCTACCTAGCGCTGGAAGTACTTTTAAAAGGCCTATAGGGCATTATGCAGGCAAACTCATTCAAGATGCCGGTTTGAAAGGATTGATTCATGGAGGAGCCATGGTCAGTGAATTGCATAGTGGATTTATTGTGAATGTAGATAATGCAACTTATGAAGATATAGTTACATTGATTGAAATTGTTAGAAGGACAGTCAAGGAGAAGTATTCTGTAGATTTAGAACCTGAAGTTAAAATTGTTGAGAGGGATTAGTATGAAGATGATTAAAGATTTTCACACGCATACAATTTACAGTGATGGAAAAGGAACTATCGAGGATAATATCAAAGCTGCAATAAAAAAAGGATTAAAAACCATTGCGATCAGTGATCACGGACCTGGGCATTTAGGATTTGGAATTAAGACAAAAAATATTCAGGTGGCAAGAAATGAAATCGACGAACTCAAGCATAAATATCCTGAGATAGAAATTCTTTATGCTATCGAGGCAAATATTCTAGGCTTGGATGGAACGATTGATGTTTATGATGAATATAAAGATTATTATGATCTGATTCTATGCGGTTATCACTTTGGATCTAATCCAAAGAGATTATTTAGAGATGGAGAGATTCATTTTTTAAATTTTCTCTATAAATTTACAAAGGTTTTTGAAAAAAGAACAAAATCATTAAACACAGAATCGATATGCCGTGCTATTGAAAATAATAGAATAGACATATTGACTCATCCAGGTGCAAAAGGACCGGTGGATATACTTCAAATAGCCAAGGCTGCAGAGAAGAAAGGGACTTTGCTGGAGATAAATAATTCGCATGGCTATTTAACGGAAGATGAGATAAGAATATGCATGGAAACAGATGTTGGATTTGTTATTGGTTCGGATGCGCACAGACCGAAAAATGTTGGCGGATTTGAAATCGCACTGGAAAAAGCACAAAATGTCGGGTTGGATCTTAAACGTATAGTCAATATAAGTGAGGAATGATTATGAAAGTATTAATTGTTACTGGACTATCTGGAGCAGGAAAAAGTTCGGTCATAAAGAGTTTGGAAGACATCGGATATTATTGCATCGATAATTTACCGCCTAATTTAATGAGAGATTTCATTAAGATCAGTTCCCGTGCTGATGAAGAAATAAATTGTATAGCTTTCGGTATAGATTTGCGAGCTGGCAAGTTGTTTGATGAAATGGAAAATTCAATAATACGCATAGAAAAAAAGGTAGATCGAGTAGAAATTTTATATTTAGAAGCTAGTGATGAATCTATACGTAATAGATATAAAGAAAGTAGGAGAAGTCATCCTTATAGCAGTGATGGAACATTAATCGACGGTATTAATCTTGAAAGAGAGAAGCTGAAAGATATTCGTAAGAGAGCAGATTATATTATTGATACAAGCAATATGAATATCCATCAGCTAAGAGACCATATAAAAAAGATTTTCCAACCAAAGAAATCAGCTGAATTAAAGATTATTTTAGAATCATTTGGATTTAAAAAAGGAATTCCTCTAGATGTTGATATGCTGTTTGATCTTAGGTTTTTACCGAATCCGTTTTATATCGAAGAACTGAGTGATAAAACGGGTCTTGATAAAAAAGTTAGAGATTATGTGATGAGTTTTTCTGAAAGTTCAATAATGATGCAGAAGATGAATGATATGATAGAATTTTTGATTCCTCAGTTCGAGAAAGAGGGAAAAAACGAAATAATAATAGGGATGGGATGCACCGGTGGGAATCATCGAAGTGTTACCTTTACTTTTTTGATGGAGGAGTATTTAAAAAGTAAAGAACACAATGTGACATCTATTCATAGAGATATGCGAAGGTAGGTTTAAAATGGAAGATGCAAAAATTGTTGTAATAGGTGGAGGAACCGGGCTTTCTATTATCTTAAGAGGTTTAAAAAAGATTTCTTCCAGCATTACTGCGATAGTAACTGTTGCAGATGATGGCGGGGGATCGGGTGTATTAAGAGAGGATTTAGGGATGTTGCCGCCAGGCGATATTCGTGCTTGTCTTATAGCTCTTTCCGATGTGGAGCCGATTCTAGAAGAGCTTTTTAATTATAGGTTTGAAAACGGAAATTTAAAAGGACAGTCATTTGGAAACTTGATGATTGCAGCTATGGTGGGCATTTCCAAAGATTTCAATGATGCAGTTTTAAAAGTGGGAGAAATCATTGCAATCAACGGTAGGGTGCTGCCAGTAACAATCGAGAATGTTCATTTGATGGCAAAACTAGAAAATGGTCTTTACGTCAAGGGAGAATCAAAAATCCCTTATGAAGTTTTAAAAAACAAATCGAGAATTGAATCCATCGATATAATTCCAGGTAGGCCGGACCCTACAGTTGGGGTTTTAGAAGCGATAGAGGAAGCGGACTTGATAATTGTCGGACCGGGTAGCTTATACACAAGTATCATCCCGAATTTACTTGTAAATAATATGGCCGACACTATAAAAAGAAGCCGTGGGAAGGTTGCCTATATTTCAAACTTGATGACTCAACCCGGTGAGTCGGATAATTATTCCTTAAGTGAGCATTTAAAAGTAATTGAAGAACATATAGGTGAGAATATTTTTGACTATGTATTAGCAAACAATGTGAATCTGGATAAAGAAACTAAGGAAAAATATAAATTTGAAAAATCCATGCAAGTTAAAATTGAAAGTAAAGATAGACAATTTTTAAGTAAAAGAGAGATTGAATTGATTGAAGGCAAATATTTTGAAATAGTAAAACATTATTGTAGACATGATGTGGAAATTTTAGCTGATGTTATTCAGAAAAACATTTTGCAATACTTGTAAAAATGTAATATACTGATATTACAAAATATTTGTAAATGTTAAAATAAATTTGTAAAAGGAGAATTTTATGGCTAAGAGAATACCGGAACCATACAAGATTAAAATGGTTGAACCTTTGAGAATAATTTCAAAAGAAGAAAGAGTGAAAAAACTGAAAGAAGCAGGTTATAATCCTTTTTCACTAAAAGCAGAAGATGTTTATATAGATCTTCTTACCGACAGTGGAACAGGTGCTATGAGTGATAGACAGTGGGCCGCTTTAATGGTGGGTGACGAATCTTATGCAGGTAGTAGAAGCTTTTACAAACTTCAAGAAGTAGTTCAGGATATCACTGGATATAAATATGTCATTCCTACTCATCAGGGACGTGGAGCAGAGCAAGTGATCTTCCCGAATATCATTAAAAAACAAGGTGACTATGTTATTTCAAATATGCATTTCGATACTACAAAAGCTCACGTTGAATTAGCAGGTGGTAGAGCTATCAATGTAATTGATGAAAAAGCATTTAACACTGAGTTATACGATGATTTCAAAGGAGACTTTGATTTAGTGAAATTAGAGGAAATGATCAATGAAGTGAAAGCTGAAAATGTTGCGGCGATAGTTATGACAGTTACATGTAATTCAGCTGGTGGTCAGCCTGTTTCAATGGCTAATATGAAAGGCGTAAGTGAAATCGCAAAAAAATTCGGCATTAAAGTATTTATAGATGCTGCAAGATATGCTGAAAACTCGTATTTCATCAAGGAAAGAGAAGAAGGATATGCTGATAAATCTATCATAGAGATTTCTAGAGAAATGTACGGATTGGCAGATGGAGTAATGATGTCTGCTAAGAAAGACGGTCTTGTAAACATGGGTGGGTTTATAGGAATTAAAGACGATGAAGATTTATTCCAAGCGGCTAGATCTTATTGTGTAGCTATGGAAGGATTTCCGACATACGGTGGATTGTCGGGAAGAGATATGGAAGCTCTTGCTGTCGGCTTGATGGAAGCTTTAGAGTATGATTATCAAAATCACCGTATTGGACAAATAAAATATTTAGGTGACCGTTTAAGAGAAGGCGGAGTACCAATCCAATATCCTACAGGAGGGCATGCGGTATTTGTTGACTGCAAGAAAATTTGTCCGCATATTCCGTTCAATGAATTTCCTGCACAAGCGGTATGTAATGCAGTTTACCTTGAATCTGGGGTAAGAGCTGTTGAAATCGGATCGTTTTTATTGGGAAGAGATCCTGATACGGGTAAAGATCTTGAATCGCCACTAGAGTTTATGAGACTTACGATTCCAAGAAGAGTGTACACGGATACACATATGGACGTTGTAGCAGATGCAGTTATTGCTGTTCATAAAGAAGCCAGTTCGTTAAAAGGTTTGACTTTTGATTATGAGCCTAAGGTTTTAAGACACTTTACTGCAAAGCTTAAACCGATAGAATAGATACTGATAAGCATGAGGATCTTATGATTTTCGTGCTTTTTTTTTATTTTTTTATTTTTTGGATTATAGTTGACTTTTCTAATGATTCAATGGAAGAAATAGAAAAAGAGATTGATAAAATCACGAGTGAATCCGAGAGAATTTATTTTAAAAAAGAACCTGAGAGAATTTCTCAGGTTTATATTTTGTGTGATATAATAATAAAAACGGATAATGAATTAACCGGGTGATGCTATGAAAAGAGTTAATAGTGCAGGTGGCATATAAAAAAGAATTCTATACTAATGCTTAGAAAAACTATTGGCGATCGGGTGCTTCCGAAAGGAAGAATCGAAACAAATGAATCTGAGAGTGAAGCTGCTATCAGAAAGGTTGAGAAAGAAATCGGTATTTCTGCTTCGCAATGAGAGTTATGCAAAATATGAGGATGAAAAAACAATGATTCGAAAAGCAGTTAAAAAAACAGTCAGGTGATAATATGTCTTTTTCGTCAAAAATCAAATCTAATTTAAGTAAAATCACTTATGATAGCAAATGTTGTCAGAGGGCAGAATTATCAGCTGTGATTAGAACAAGTGGAGCGATTACTTTGAGAGGATTTTCTGATATTGATATTACAATTCGTACAGAAAACGCCTCAATCGCAAGGCTTGTTTTTACATTATATAAAAAGATATATAATCTACATACTGAATTGATCATTAGAAAAGGATCTGGTGTTAAAAAAGGTAATGTTTATGAAATATTAATTGAAAACACACAGGATATTTTATTGGATTTAGGAATTATTGCAAATGATGATAATAGTTTTTTGATTAATAACAGTGTGCCGGAAAAATTCATTAACAGTGAATGTTGTCCAAGAGCTTATATCAGGGGTGCTTTTTTAGGATGTGGTTCGGTGTTGAATCCAGAAAAAGGATATCACCTTGAGTTCAGTATGCATAGCAGTAGTTTTGCTGAAGATTTTGCAAAACTTCTAAATATATATGAGTTGAATGCCAAGGTTATTGCGAGGAAGAGCAATTTCATCGTCTATATAAAAGAGAGCGAAAGAATTGTTGATGTTCTCAATATCATCGGAGCGCATAAAACTTTACTTGATTTTGAAAATGTTCGAATTATCAAGGAAATGCGTAACAATGTCAATAGAGTTGTAAACTGTGAAACAGCTAACCTTAGTAAAACTGTGAATGCGTCCTATAACCAGATAGAAAATATCAAGAGACTGGATGAATTGGTAGGACTGGATAATTTGCCGAACACGCTCAAAGAGTTGGCATACCTAAGATTGGAAAACGAAGAAATGTCTTTAAAGGAACTGGGAGAAATAATGAATCCGCCAGTAGGTAAATCGGGTGTAAATCGTAGGTTTAAAAAAATGGAGAGACTTATAGGTGAAATTCTAAATAGGGAGTAAATTATGGGAGATTTTGTTCATTTGCATTTACATACTGAATATTCATTACTAGATGGGTTTAGTAAAATAGATAATCTTTTTGATAGAGTTAAAGAACTTGGGATGGATAGTGTGGCAATAACTGATCACGGAACAATGTTTGGGGTAGTCGATTTCTATAAAAAAGCTAAAGAAAAAGGAATCAAGCCG
>JAYENG010000152.1:0-10387 GCA_034721975.1 Bacillota bacterium | reverse complement strand
GGGTGTGAAGTATATGTGGCGCCGAGAAAAATGACTGATAAGGATTCGAATCTAGATAAAAATTTGGGACATTTAGTTTTATTAGTTGAAAATGAAGCGGGATACAAGAATTTAATAAGGATTGTAAGTGAGAGTTTTATAAAGGGTTTTTATTATAAACCAAGAGTTGATTTGGAAATATTAAAACATCATTCTAAAGGATTGATAGCTTTATCAGCCTGTTTGGCTGGCGATGTTCAAAGAGAGCTCACATATGGCAACTATGAATCGGCAAAAGCTATCGCACTTGAATATCAAAATATTTTCGGCGAGAATAATTATTTTCTAGAATTGCAGGATCATGGTATAGAAATTCAAAAGGCAGTAAATGAAGGATTGATGAGATTATCAGAGGAATTAAAGATTCCTTTAGTAGCGACTAACGATGTTCATTATTTATCGAAAGGTGATGCGTTCAGCCATGATGTATTATTGTGCATTCAGACAGGAAAAACCATGGATGACGAAGTTAGAATGAAATTCCCCACGGATGAATTCTATTTAAAGAGTCCGAAAGAGATGATGGAAATTTTTCCTTTTGCACCGGAGGCGATTGATAATACTGTTGAAATTGCTAAAAGATGCAATTTCGATTTTGATTTCAGCAAGAGATATCTCCCTAATTTTTCTAATGATGCAGATTATGATTCTAAAGAAAAACTTAAAAAATTATGTTTAGAAGGTATTGCCGATAAATACGATAATCAAAATGAGCATTTAAAAAGACTCGATTATGAATTATCAGTAATTGATACTATGGGATTTAATGATTATTTTTTAATAGTTTGGGATTTTATTAGATTTGCAAAAGAAAACGGCATTATGGTGGGACCGGGAAGAGGGTCGGTTGGAGGCAGTATTGTTGCGTATGTGCTGGATATAACTGAAGTTGATCCTATTAAATACGATTTGATATTTGAAAGATTTTTGAATCCCGAAAGAATAACCATGCCTGATATCGACATTGATTTCGAGGACGAAAGAAGGCAAGAAGTTATTGATTATGTTATTTCGAAATACGGAATTGACAGAGTTGCGCAGATAATAACTTTTGGGACATTTGGTGCGAGAGCAGCCATAAGAGATGTTGGACGGGTTTTGAACATACCTTATGGGGAGATAGATAGATTAGCAAAAATGATTCCATTTTCTTTGGGAATGACATTGAAGAGGGCATTGAAAGAAAACAAAAAATTGCTTGAGGCTTATGCGAACAATGATACAATACGAAGAATCATAGATATATCGATGTCGATTGAAGGCCTTCCGCGGCATGTTTCCACTCATGCGGCAGGTGTTGTAATCGCAGAGGAACCTGTCGATCATTATGTGCCTTTATATCTACATGATGGAAATGTATCGACGCAATTCAACATGGTGCTGCTTGAAGAACTGGGACTTTTAAAAATGGACTTTTTGGGGTTGAGAAATTTAACGATAATAAAAAATACGATTGCTATTATTGAGAAAGCCAGTAAAGTAAGCATTGACATCAATAAAATACCACTAGATGATATTGAAGTGTTTAAACTATTGTCATCTGGGAAGACACTAGGGATTTTTCAACTTGAAAGTACAGGAATGAGAACTTTCATGAAAGATTTGAAACCAAAATCACTTGAAGATATCATAGCTGGAATTTCTCTTTATAGACCGGGACCGATGGAATCGATACCTCTATATATAAAAAACAAAAATAATCCTTTAAATATTGAATTTGCACATCCTAAATTAAAAAACATATTGAATGTCACATATGGATGTTTGGTTTATCAAGAACAAGTTATGGAAATCGTAAGAGATTTGGCAGGATATTCTTATGGTAGAAGTGACCTTGTTCGTAGAGCGATGAGTAAAAAGAAAATGAAAGTCATGGAAGAAGAAAGAAAAAATTTTATTTTTGGTCAAAAAAATGAAAATGGGGACGTGATCATCAAAGGGTGCATGGCAAATGGAATTTCCAAGAAAACAGCTAATGATATTTTTGATGATATGATTGATTTTGCAAAATATGCTTTCAACAAATCGCATGCGGCAGGATATGCATTGCTGGCTTATCAGACTGCATATCTAAAGAAACATTATCCTTTGGAATTCATGGCTGCTGTTATGAGCAGTGTTATGGGCAATCATAAGAAACTTGGGCAGTATATTCATGATTTAAAAGACATGCAAGTCACTCTTTTACCTCCAAGTATAAATCGTAGCTACGGTAAATTTTCAGTTGAAGATGGATGCGTAAGATATGGTCTGCTTGCGATAAAAAATGTAGGAAAAGGATTGATTGAGAATATAAAGGAAAAAAGAAAAGATAAATTATTTTTTGGATTTAGAGACTTTATCGACAGAGTTGATTCTAATGAACTGAATCGTAGAGCGGTGGAATCTTTAATAAAAGGAGGAGCTTTTGACGAATTTGAATTTCACAGAAGTCAACTTCTATCAGTGTATGAAAAAGAAATCGATATGGCTCATAGGAAAAGCAGTTCTGTAGTTAAAGGACAGATGGATATATTTGGCGATATCATTGAAATTGATAGAACTGATGATTCAATACCAAGTATTCCTGAGATCAAGAACAAGTATTTACTTGAGTTTGAAAAGGAAGTTTTGGGTATATATTTGAGCGGACATCCGTTGTCAGAATATGAAAACGTACTAGAAGAGCAAATTACTGTAAATTTATCTGAACTTATGGAATTAGATGGTGAAAGTGGATTTGTTAAAGATGGAGATTCTGTCACTGTCGGTGGAATGTTGGTTAAAATAAATGAAAAAGTAACAAAAAATGAAAACAAGATGGCTTTTGTTGAAATTGAGGATCTTTATGATAAGATTGAAGTGATCGTTTTTCCAGACACTTATAGAAAAGCGGAAGAAACACTTAAAAACAATTCGTATTTTTTGATAGAAGGAGCAGTTGTATTTAAAGAAGAAGAGGCACCTAAAATCATTGCCGATCAAATTGGGATTTTATCAAATGATTTGAAACCGAAGGAAAAGAAGTTATATCTCAAATTGAAGAAATATGATGATAAGTTGTTAAAAGATATAATGGCACTTTTAAAGATTTACAAAGGAAGATCAATTGTTCTTATTTATATCGAGGAAAATAAAAAAATGATAAAAGTACCAAAAAATTTATTTGTAGATATTAATGATGGTTTAATAGAAAAATTGAAAAATTTATTAGGACAAGAATCGATTAAAATTCGTTAGGAGGAAAAACTTGAAAAGAATAGGAATTTTAACAAGTGGTGGCGATGCACCAGGAATGAATGCGGCAATACGTGCTGTTGTAAGAGTAGCGCTTAATAAAGGCTTGAAAGTATCTGGAGTTAATCGTGGTTATCAAGGTCTTATTGAAGGAGATATAGTCGATATGGATCTAATTTTTGTCGGTGATATCATCCATAGAGGTGGAACGAAGTTAAGAACTGCTCGTTCAATGGAATTTATGACAGCAGAGGGTCAAAAACGCGGTGTCGAAGTATTGAAAATGTTTGATATAGATGGATTGGTTGTTATAGGAGGAGACGGTTCTTTTACAGGTGCAATGAAATTGCATGACTTAGGGTTTCCGGTAGTTTGCATTCCTGCTACTATAGACAATGACCTTTGGTATACAGATAATACAATTGGATTTGATACTGCGCTTAATACTGTGGTCAATGCAATCGGTAATATTAGAGACACATCTTCTTCTCATGGTAGAATAAACATCATTGAGGTAATGGGTAGAGAATGTGGTGATATTGCACTTCACTCAGGAATTGCCGGTGGAGCAGATACTATAATTGTGCCAGAGTTCGGATTCAATATTGATAAAACTTCGAAAAGAATCATTGAAGGAAAAAACAGGGGAAAACTTCATCATATTGTTATTTTGGCTGAAGGTGTCGGCAGACCTTATGAAATTGCCGATGTAATAGAGAATAAGACTCAAATGGAAACAAGGGTTACTGTTATTGGACATCTTCAAAGAGGAGGAAATCCTACAGCGTATGATAGAATTCTAGCTTCGCGATTTGGTGAAAAAGCTGTTAACTTGCTTATAGAAGAAAAATCAGGTTTAGCGATAGGAAATAAAGGAGCTGACATTATCTGTGTGAATATAGAGGATGCGATTTCAAAAAGAGAAACACCTGCGGAAAATTTATATGAGTTAGCGAATATATTGTCGAAATAATTATAAAATCAAGGAGGATTAATTTATGATGAAGACTAAGATTGTATGTACTATAGGTCCTGCAAGTGAAAATAAAGAAGTTTTTAAAAACCTTGCAAGTAACGGATTAAATGTAGCGAGACTGAATTTTTCTCATGGTGATCATGAAGAGCACCAATCGAGAATAGACATGATTAAAGAAATGCGAAAAGAATTAAACTATCCAATAGCTATTTTGTTAGACACAAAGGGACCAGAAATTCGCACCGGGACATTTAGTGAACCCGAAGTCTTGTTGGAGGAAGGAAATACTTTTACAATATGGCATGATGATAGAAACGGCAATAAAGAAGGTTGTAGTGTTTCGTATAAATCACTATACGATGATGTTGAACCTGGAGATAGAATTTTAATAGATGATGGCTTGGTAGAATTGAAAGTAGAAGAGTTGATTGGTAAAGACGTTAAAACAACAGTGATTAATTCTGGTATTGTAAAAAATCATAAGGGTGTCAATGTTCCTAATGTGAAAATTCAATTGCCTGCAATTACAGAAAAAGATATAAGCGATATTTTATTCGGTATAAAAAATGAAGTTGATTTTATTGCAGCTTCATTTATAAGAAAAGCCAGTGATGTTATGGCGATCAGAAAGATTTTAGAAGAAAACCACATTCACGATATTCATATAATATCAAAGATTGAAAATCAAGAAGGCGTCGATAATATCGATGAAATCATCGAGGTGTCAGATGGAATAATGGTGGCAAGAGGTGACTTGGGGGTTGAAATACCGGCAGAGGAAGTTCCAATTACGCAAAAAATGATTATTAAAAAATGCAATAGAGTAGGAAAACCAGTTATTACAGCTACTCAAATGCTTGATTCTATGATGAGAAATCCAAGACCGACTCGTGCAGAGGCTACTGATGTTGCAAATGCAATATTCGATGGAACAGATGCAGTTATGCTTTCTGGTGAAACTGCAGCTGGTAAATATCCTGATGAGTCTGTAAAAATGATGGCCTTGATTTCGCAAAGAGCAGAAAATGCAATAGACTATAAGGAATTATTGAAATCCAAAGTTAATGAAATTGAAGAAGGCGGGGTTACTTTTGCTGTAAGTCATGCAACTGTAACTACAGCTAATGAATTAGAAGCTAGAGCGATTATTACTGCTACAAGTTCGGGGTTTACTACTAGAAAAGTAGCGATGTTCAGACCTGTTGCGCCGATTATCGCAGCAACTTATTCTCAAAAGGTGAGAAGACAGCTTGCATTGGTGTTTGGAGTCAAGACAATACTTATGTCAGAAGCTCCCACCACTGATGAAATATTTGAAGATGTTGTAAATGAAGCAAAGAAAAACGGGTTTGTAGATTCTGGAGATTTGGTGGTTATAACAGCTGGAGTACCTGTTGGTGTTGCAGGAACTACCAATTTGATGAAAGTTCATGTGGTGGAAGAATTGATGATCAAAGGATTAGGCCTTGGGAAAGAAATAATAACTAGACCAGTAAAAATCATTAAAAATATTCAAGATGCAGAAGAGAAATTCAAACCAGGCGACATCATAGTTACGGATACTTTAGAAAGCTATTTAGTGCCTTTTGTCGAAAAATCATCAGGGATTATAGTAGAAGAAGCAGGATACACTTCTCCAGGTGCGTTGGTTGCAATTAATCTTAATATACCGGCGGTTGTGGGAGCTTCAAATGCTGCATATATTCTCGAGGATAATATGAATATCACATTGGATGCGAAAAAAGGATTGGTGCACTCAAGCAATACAAAATTGTTATAAGCAAAAATATTGAAAAGATAGTGGATGATTTATAATCTGCTGTCTTTTTTATCATTTGCAAATAATCAGAATTAATGTAACATATGAATAAACAATGAAATGAGATGTTATTATATGAAAATTTATACAGACCATCATGTTCATACTGAATATTCACCTGATAGTTCAGGGGATATGGAGAAATATATTTTAAGAGCTAAAATGCTCAAACAAGATGAAATCATGTTTACCGATCATATAGATATCGGCAGTCCTGATGAGATGTTTAAAAAGCTTATCGACTATGATCAATACTTTCAGCAGGTATCTGAGTTGAAAAAAAAATACGATATCGATATAAAAGTTGGAGTGGAGATGGGATATCAGAAAAATTTCCATTATGAAATCGAAGACTTTGTAAAAAGATATCCATTTGATTTTGTCATCGCTTCAATTCATTTTGGAGAAGGAATGGATTTTTATTCTGGAGATTTTTTTAGAGGAAAAACTCAAAAAGAGGCTTATTTCAGGTACTTCGAAATTGTAGAAGACATGGTCGATAATTTTAACGACTTTGATGTAGTCGGTCACTTAGATTACATTACAAGATATGGCGATTTTACCGATAAGAAATACGATTACGAAGAATTCAGTGAAATCATAGATAGGATACTGAGTAAAATCATCGAAAAGGGCAAAGGGATAGAAATCAACACATCTGGTCTTAGAAATGAATTACAAGTATTTCACCCTAAAAGAGAAGTGGTTCAAAGATATCTTCAACTAGGTGGAAAGGTTATTACGATTGGGTCTGATGCACATTTTGTCGATGATTATTCTGCGGGAATAAATGAAGCGATGGAGTTGCTGAAAAAACTTGGAATAAAGAAAATCAATACTTTTGAAAAGAGGATTTCAGGAAAATATTCATTAGTTTAAAATAAAAGAAGTGCTTAAGCACTTCTTTTCAATATACAGACACCTTTGGCGGTTTAATTATCACTTATGTCCCACTGAATATTTGAAACATCTATAAATCTGGTACTCTTACCTGTGTCTAAATCCATTATATAAGTGTGACCATTAGAATTGCTTATAGATGAAGTTAGAATAGTTCCTATGAAAGTCAGGTTCTCCATGGAATGATATATCAAATATCTCCCATCGGGCGAAAATCCGATAGGGCGATATCCGGTGAATTTATCATCGTAGAGACCGTAGAATTTCTTGACGCGTTTTGTCTCGCCGTCTTCAGTTATATAAAGTGAACCGCCTTCTTGAGTGACTACGAGATTTTTAGTTGATTTCTTTATATAATCTGTATGTATGTAATAGTCTGAATCGCCTATCAAAGTAGGATTGTTTTCTCCTTCTTGTAGAGAAAACAAACTCCAATCTCCATCATTCATGGCTATGAAACTTATTGTATCATTTTCAAGATCAATAGAATAGTCGAGGATATTGTCGTTGTAATCTCCAAAACTGTCGTTACCTTTATCCTTGTGACTATATACAAGTTTTTCGTTTTGCAGATTTGCATCTGATTTGAATAAAGTGTTTGTTCCATCAATTCTTTTTTTATAATAGATTTCCCCTTGCAAATCTTTGATTATATCTCTATTTGAAAAACTGCTTACTCCTGTAATTGCTCTATTCAGTAAAGGTATGAGAATAATAGAAATCAGTAGAATCAATATTATTCTTTTTGTGATTTTGTTGAAAAGTTTTTCCCATAAAATTAAAAATATTATAATTGAAAAAAGTAATATTGCAAGCATCATTATAATAGTCATTTTATCATCTCCTAGACTGGTATGTATTGTGTTAATCATTTTATTTATAAATATATTCATTGGACTCGGCCAATGTTTTTTCAATGGTATCGATAAGTTTTAACTTGATTGTAAATCGTTTTTTATTGGTAATGTTATCGATGGAAACAATTATATTATCATTGTCTTTTATAAACGGAACTTTTTTATTGTCTATATAGAGTATGGATTTGCTATACAAGTTGTTCCCTTCTATTATCAAATCGCTACCTTGGAAGTATGCATTTGTTATTTTTATATCTTTGATGGCTTGGTTGAAAGTCAGATTATTATCAATAGCCCAATCTGTATCGTTTTCAAATAATCTTTCTCCATACATTATATCTTTTTGAATTGCAATCATCGGATTGCTGATATTCTTGTAAACATCCGATTCGTTGAAATAATAATTTTCATCATAGACCAAAAAAGCTGGGTTGATAAATGGAGTATTTTTGCTTAAATCAGCCATGTATTTAAAATAATTAGGCATTTCAAGATTTTCGTTTTCTAAAAGATATGGGCCTAAAAAAGTAGCATCCATTATTCCTATATCTTTTGATGTGTCATCGAAATTCGACCAGATAATCAGCGGTGTTGTACGCATTTGAATATATTTTTTAACGTAATCATCAGATTCATCTAGAAAATCTGTGTCTTTATAAACTTTTAAATTATCACCCATGAGAGGAAGATGATCGCCGAAGAAAACCACTATTGTATCTTCATCTGAATTTTTTAAATAATCGATCAATGTTTTCAGTGATTCAACAGCATCGTAAATGCCTTGTCCGTAGACTTCCAGGAGTTCTTGATTTTCCGAGTCTATAGTATCTCCCGTTATCTCGATGTCCAAATCGATGTTATCGTAGCGGCCGTCATCGTAAGGTCCGTGATTTTGTATCGTAACAGTGTATAAAAAGAGAGGTTGGTCGATACTGTCTATTTTATCTATTATGACTTCTGTGTCTGTTTCATCAGAGATATAGTAACCTTTCACCTTGGATTGGTCTATAAATTCTTCTGTTATGAATTCATCAAAGCCCAAATTATTATATATGGCATTACGGTTATAATACCATCCCCAAAATGGATGAAGTCCCACTGAATAATAGCCTTGATTTCTAAGCACGCTTGCAAGTGTTATGGTCGGCCCTTGTATTTCAGAGTTGAAAACCATCAGACCTTCATTATACATATGTGTCGAGATGGAAGAAAGAACCTCAAATTCAGTATTGCTTGTTCCACCTGCAAATACCGGTACTTCTAATCTCCCGTGTGCGCTTTCTTCTTTTAATTCATTAAAATAATCATATGGATTAGGAGTTAAATCGATATTTGGAAGTTGGTCCATGTCCCAAAACGCTTCATTCATGATGATGATTATATTCGGTTTAGTTTTTTCATCATTATTTGGTGAAGTATCGTTGGTTTCTTTTTCTTCAATCAAAGTTTCAAGTAGATTTTCTTCGTCGTCACTCAACTTGTATTCTGACGAGTTTTGAATACTTGAGAAAAATGTATAAATTGGTCCGGATTTTTCAAAGTTTATGTCCATCTTATCAATGAATGTATAAGAAGAAAATAATAAAATTATTGAAAAAAACACTCCAAAAATTCTTATTCCAATATTTGATTTAAAATCCATTCTTTTTTTGATAAAATATAGCAGTGTCAGAATAATAATCTCAGCAGCGATTATTGAAATTATTAAAAGCATATAGTCATTTATATCAATTATGCCGGATAGAGCCTTGACTTCATTAAAAAATGAAAAATCGTCAAAAATCAGCGGCAAATTTCTCTTTTCATATTTAATCATGCTAACTGTCGATAGCAAAGAAAAAAAGTTAAAGGTGATAAAAACTGATATAATAATACTTGAAATGGAATAGATAAGAATACTAAAGCCGAAAATTAAAATAAAACTAAGAATCACAGCTTTTATATCATAGCTGAATATGTAAAATCCACGATTAGTGATAAAAAGTGATGTAAGCGTTGTAGCTAGTGATATAATTGATAAAAGGAATCCGTTGATTAAAATTTTTTTAAGCGATGATTTCATATTATTTCTCCTATTAGTCTAAAATTTAAATAAATGAGGGACACAATGCATACAAAAAAAACTGTCAATACCGTACTGCTCGTTATCTATCTTACCATATTTTCAAAATTTTTTGGGTTGCTGAGAGATGTTTTAATCGGCTCTCATTATGGAACATCAGTAGAGAGTGATGCCTATTTTGCAGCTTATAGAATGACTATAACGATATTTTTGTCGATAGGCACTGCAATCACCGCAATAACTATACCATTTATTGTAAAATATATAAAGCAAAATAAAAATAAATTGTATGATGGTTTTATAAACAACATAATAACAGTGGTTACGATTTTGACTATAATATTGGCAGCGGTCGGTATGCTGTTTGCGCCTTATTACACAAAACTTATAGCCATTGGATTCAGCGGTGGGAAACTAGCTCTGACTGTAAATATTGTAAGGGTTTTCATTCCAGTTTTAATATTGGTTCCACTGGTATATATTTTGATTTCTATATTGCAATCCAATGATAAATTTTC
>JAYENG010000151.1:0-1948 GCA_034721975.1 Bacillota bacterium | reverse complement strand
GTAAAATACTTAATTACCTTACACCAGATGAAGCCTTTGATGATGAACTCTATGAAATATATCAATAATAGGCATACATATTTTTACAGTTGAAAATTAGTTCAATTTGTCATTGCAATTTTAGAATTGTTTTTCTTTCATCAGTGTGTTCAATTTAATCATCCTAAAAAATATAACATTTGTTAATACAAGTATAATCCTTAATTTCACAATATACAATTGATATAAGGAATAAAATGGATTAAATAATAAATTACAACTTAATCTTCGCACTTGCAAAACAACAGTAATGCATTGATTTTTCAATGTTTCTCTGTAAATCAATAGCATGAATACCAAGGTTTTCAATATAATTGAAGTATCCAAACTATGAATTAGAAAACGAGAAATCATGCTATGATTAGTATAACATTTGAATTTCAAAATGATAAGAGGATCGCTTCTTCAAATTTAAGTTTTTCAAAGAAATATCGTGATGGATTTTTTTAAAAACAGTTAACTGCTATTTTAGCTGCATGAATTACCAGCAAATCGATTGCTCTACTTACTAGTGTGAATACAATCAAAGTTTTGATTATAGATGATACTCTTTTTGAAAGATCTGGTGCTAAAAATGTTGAACTTGCAGCTAGAGTATTTGATCACGTCAGTATGAGTTAAAAGCATGGTTTTAGTCTTCTTACTCTCGGTTGGTCTGGGGGAATTACATTTTAACAGTTGTATCCAGGCTTTTTTCATCAAAAACTCAAGTTTTCAATATATAAAAGGTGCAAATAACAGATTTGATTATGGGGTTCATGGAGAATCTTCCTGGACAGTTAAGCCTGAAATCAGCATGATTTGAGGTAAATTTGATATCTAAATGGGAAATGTTGTTGGAATTTCAACGGATAATAGCCATTTTGCATATGCGAAGGTTAAGTTACAATAAAAAAACACAACTAATCTAGTGCTTTAATTGATAGGGAATATTGAGTATAATGTTCATATATCTTTAAATTATCGAGAAAAGAGGGATTTGATGAACGTTATCGAAGCTATCAATACAAGAAGAAGCATTAGACAGTATACTGGAGAAATCATTAATGATGAACAATTGAGTATATTGTTAAGAGCAGGTTTTCAAGCACCGTCTGCTCACAATTTTCAACCGCAAGAGTATATTGTAGTCAAGGATAGTGATACTTTAGAATTGATTGCAAAGCGTCATAAATATGCAAAAGCATTACCACTTGCCGGGTGTGGAATCGTCGTATGTGGAGACGTAAAAAAAGAAACTAGAGAAGGGTCGCTTATTGCCGATTGTTCTGCATCAATTCAAAATATTCTTTTAGCGGCGCATGAACTTGATCTAGGTGCTGTTTGGATCGGTCTTCATCCTGTAAAGGAATTCACTGAAATCATTTCAGAAATTTTAGATATACCGGAGAATATCATTCCTATCGGTGTAGTTGCAGTCGGTTATCCCGATGTGCAAAAAGAAGCGATAGACAGATATGACGAAGAGAAAATTCATAAGGAAAAATGGTAAGAGTGTTTTTGGGGTATATTACGTTTCTTTTTCTTGTTTCTCAAAGATGTTGATAAGCAGAAAATAAATAGGCAAATTGAGGGATGAAATGAAAAAAGAGAATTTTGCAATAATCAGTATAGTCATAACATACATCATATGGGGAATACAATCGCTTTATTGGAGAAGCTTTGGGGATATGTCGTTATCGTTCATCATGGCTCATCGCATTATCTGGGCGGCGATCATGACGATGGGAATCATCGGTTTTACAGATAAAAAATCTGAAATGATTCGTATCATCAAAGATAAACGACAATTGAGATTATCCATGTATATGCTGCAGCTACAAAACAAATTGTAGAAGCCAGTCTAGGACAGTATATAACTCCGATTGTAATTATATTCATAGGGGTGTTGGTGTTTAAAGAAAAACTG
>JAYENG010000150.1:0-11279 GCA_034721975.1 Bacillota bacterium | reverse complement strand
GATTCATCAAAAAAATGATAGTTCCCATTGATGAATTCTGTTTTATCGATAATTCCATTTTCTAACTGGTGAATCAAATTGTCCCGATGTTTTTCAAATTCTTTTAATTTCATATAATCTCTTTTCTAAAATATTTTAATAGGATCAAACTTGATAAAATCAACAGATGTTAAAATATATTCAATGTTGTTTATTATCCCCTTGAATTTATAATCATATGCACCATAAGAATGAAGGTGCCCATAAATTACTTTCTCGACTTTATATTCTTCCACGATTTCAGTAAACAAAGATGGTTGCAATTGATCATTAGTCGGTGGGTAATGAAGCATTACTATAAATTTCGAATACCCAGCTGCTTTTGCCTGATCTAAAGACAACCTTAAACGCAATGCTTCTCTTTTATAAATTTTTTCATCATGTTCTGTAAACTCATTTTCATTAGGGCATATCCAACCTCTGGTACCACAAATAGCATAATCTTCATAATTGTAATAATTATTTTGCAGAAATGAAATCGAATCAAATTGATTCCGCATTTTTTTTAACGACAACCACCAATAGTCATGATTACCTTTACTGATTATTTTCTTTCCCGGAAGCTCATCGACCCAATCTAGATCAATTCTTGCATCCTCGAATTTTGTGGCCCATGAAATATCACCCGGTAATAAAATCGTATCATTTTCTTTAATTTTTTCTATCCAATTTTTTTTAATCAACCTTTCATGAGCTATCCAATTGTCACCAAAAATATCCATCGGTTTCTCAACTTTAAAGCCCAAATGCAAATCACCAATAGCAAACAAACTCAATTCAACACCTACTCTTTATACCCATTTTCAAACATTTTATATCGAGGTAAATACTCTTTTATCTCTTTTAACAATTCAATTAAATCTTCCTGTGTACCATCTTTCCATAATTTATCGAAACGATTCTGTAAATCGATTGCTTCTTTCATTTTTCCCGACAAACTCAGTATCTGAATATTATTTGTAATATCAGCCACTATATTTGATTTTTCCTCAAATGCCAATTGAGCATTGATTATTTCCTTTCTTATCTCATACATTTCTTCATCTAAAAGCGCCGCAGCCTCTGCCGCTCTTATCAATCGCAATTCGATTTTTTCAGGGATGTTTTCCTTATATTTATACTTAAGTGAATGTTCGATAGTCGCCCAAAAATTCATCGCCAAAGTTCTTATCTGCAGCTCTACGAGAATTTCCTTCTCACCAAAAGCAGTTTGAACAGGGTATTTTATAATTATATGATAGCTCCTATATCCACTTTCTTTATAATCATTGATATAGTCTTTCTCATAAACTATAAATAAATCTTTACCGTTGCGTTTTCTAATCAGGTTGACAACTTTATATATATCGTCCTTAAATTGGCACATGATTCTTATACCGGCAATATCCTCCATCAACTCAGTAATCATATCTTCTGGAATATCTCTTCTTTTTGCCTTTTCCAGAATACTCGATATTTTTTTGACTCTGCCCGTTACGAATTCAATAGGAGAATACTCGTTCAACTCTCTATATTCATTTCTGATTGACTTCATTTTAATTTTTATTTCCTGAACAGCTTGATCATAAGGAAGCAATACAGCTTTCCATTCTCTAATTTTATTCACTGGAATTCATCTCCATTATTTAAAGATTTTCTCGGCATTTTTTAAATCTTTCAAATCAGTCAACAAATAATCAGGTCCGTGTCCGTTTAAAACGTCGTAAGAATAAAAACCTGTTGAAAGGGCGATTGATTTAACTTCATTAAATTTTGCAGCCTCGATATCTTTAGGTGTGTCACCAAAATAATATATGTTTTCTTTCAAAAAATCAATTTGATAATAACGCTTTGCATTTTCTATAGCAATATTTACAAGTTCTTTTCTATTTCTTGCCTCATCTCCATATGCACCTGTTCTAAAATAATGGTTCACATCACAATGAGTTAATTTTCCTTTAGCACCTATCTTGCAATTACCAGTTGCTATACTAAAAAAATAGTTCTTTTCATTGCTATATTTTTTCAGAAAATTTCCAACGCCATCAATCAATTTCACACCTTCTGTTATTTCCATAAACCGCTTTAAATTTTCACCATACTCCTTAGTGAATTCATGACTGTTGAAATTATATATACCATATTTATCCACTATTTCTTCAATTACTTCTATATCGATTTTTCCTGTCAAATCAACATCGTTAAAAGCGTTTTCATGGCCGTAAAGTTCTTTAAAAGCATTGCTGAGCGCCTTTCTTCCACAACCTTTGCAGTCTAAAATCGTTCCATCGATATCCCATATTAATAATTTATTCATCTTTATCACCTAAATTTCTTTAAAGCACTACCATTGAGATAGTTATACAAATCTCCCTGATGATAGTTTTTCTTTTCCATCTTGTCAATTATTTCATCTCTGATTTTCCACCAGCTCATTCCCCAATTACAAAACAGAGTTTCATCCTCAGGTGCCCTGGCTAACAATCTCTCAATAGCGATTGCCGGATCCAAATATCTTAAAAATATAATCACCCAGTCGACATACTCATCCTTGGTGATAATTGAAATTTCATCATTCAAGTATTGATTACCCAAAACTGTATCTTTTAAAATATATAACGAATGAAGCTTGACGAAATCAACTTTTAAAGACGATAAAATTTTCGACCCTTCTATTACGTCTTCAATAGTATCCCATGGTAAATTCGGTATCATATGAGCACATACTTTTAGGTCATGCGCTTTAATCCTATGAACAGCATCAATGAATTCCGCCAAAGTATGTCCTCTATTAACCTTTTTAAGAGTTCTATAATTTACACTTTGCAGACCTAATTCAATTGTGATGTCAACATTGCAATTTTTTTTGACTTCGCTTAAAAAATCAATGATATCATCATCGATTGCATCGGGTCTTGTAGAAATACTTATTTCAACAACATCTTCAATAATTGATTCTAATATGTTTCTCTTGAAAATTTCAAATTCAATGTACGTACTTGTATAATTTTGAAAATAAGCAATGTATTTTTCAGCCTTGTATTTCTTTTTTATATATCCCTTGTTTTTTTCCAACTGCTCTTTAATTTTCAAATCCTTATCTAAAATTTCAAAACCGGCAGCCACTTCACCACAAAATGTACAACCACCATAGGATAATGCGCCATCTCGATTCGGGCAAGTGGTTTCAATATTTATCGGCAATTTATAAACTTTTTCACCATATTTATTTTTAAGATATTTCGAATAAGCAAAATAATTCATACATTCATACCCCTGCAAAAAAATCAGGAATTAACCTGATCATTCAAATTTAATCATTCTCTGATACAATATCAAAACTTACGTCTGTCTTGATTTTTCCTTTTAATCGTTTAATCATATTTTGTTGTGCTGTAGTTTCCTTAGATTCTCCCATGACTATTATATTTACATGGTTTTTTTTAGCAAACTCACTTAAAGCAAGTTCGATATCGGTTGATTTTAAAACTGTTATGCTGGCATGATTATTTTTTGATACCTCAAATAAATACTCCATAGCATCCGATTCTTTCATTTCACTAAAGTACTTCCAATCATCTTTGACGACATGAACTACAAATACTTCATCATCTCCCGTTCGAATCTGCACTCCTCTGTTAATCAATCTTTCACACGATTTTTGTTGTGTAACGCAAATCATAATATTGCTTATATTTTTGTTTGTCATTTTCTTTCATCACTCCAGATTATATTATACAATAGAATCAAGTAATTTAAAAATTAATTTGGAGGATTCTATGAAATACTACTATAAAATTATACGGTTGACCGGACATTACTATGTCAATGAATTTCAAAAAATAAAAAAACACAAAAATAAAACTCGTGAGATCCACGAATCAACTGTCGTTAAAGCATTTAAATCTGGAAATGCAGGCGTGAAAGTTGTTTTCGAAGAGAAAGATATGACTTACACTTTGGATTCATTTTCAGATCGAGAGCTTATAATAAAATACCTGGGAAAAAATTTCATTTAAGGAATGATTATTATGCGACAAAAAAAATTAGTGATTACAATATTAGCATTGGCGATTTTTCAACCGGAAAACTTAATAAAATAACTGATGTAACTGGCGTTTCGGTTGGCCATTCAACATTGTCGAACGAAATCGACCAAACCGGTATTACCGTTATCAAACCTCACCCTGGCAATACTTTTGAAAGCAAAGTTATCGCGGCAACCCATGTCATAAACGGCTTCGGGAAATCTACCGGCCTTTTGCAAGTAGATGAGCTAGGGACAATTGAAACACCTATCGTACTAACAAATACATTGTCGGTAGGCACGGCATATACTTCGATTATTGAATATATGC
Source organism: Bacillota bacterium (assembly GCA_034721975.1). GTDB lineage: Bacteria > Bacillota > Clostridia > Peptostreptococcales > Acidaminobacteraceae > DAOURC01. The sequence goes on along the minus strand of JAYENG010000150.1, from coordinate 6,903 downwards.
TGAATGGCAATCCAAATATCGGACTCACAGACGGAACAGTCAATCCAATCATCATGGAATGCAACGATGGTTACTTAAATACAATCCGCAACTTATCTATAAAAAACGAACATATTTTTGATGCCATCAAATGTGCATCAGATGAATTTTTAGAAGGTTCCACGGGAGCAGGAACAGGTATGAGTTGTTTCGGCTTAAAAGGTGGCATTGGTTCATCCTCTAGAGTGATAGAAATAGACGATAAATCATATGTCCTCGGAACTTTGGTCTTATCCAATTTCGGTAAAAGAAAAGATTTAATGATTAACGGACAATTCGTCGGAAAAGAAATTCCTGAAACAGATAATAATCGCCTGCCAAAAACAGAACAAGGTTCGATCATCATCATCTTAGCAACCGATATTCCATTGATACCTTCTCAACTTAAGCGGATAGCCAAAAGAGCAAGTGTCGGCATATCAAGAACCGGTGGACACATCGGCCACGGTAGCGGAGAAATTGTTATCGCCTTTACCACAAAAAATCAAATAAAGCATCACGACATATCTGCACTTTCATCAATTCAAATCATCCATCAAGATTATTTAGATAAAATATTCAATATGACCATCGAGTCTGTTGAAGAATCGATATTGAATTCGATGATTACGGCAAAAGAAACAACAGGATTCATGAATCACAAAAGACGTTCATTAAAAGACTTCATCTATCTTTATAAAAATAATGAAGCCCGAATTTAACATCCGGGCTGTTGTTTTTATATTATTTTTTCTCTTAAACTATCTGGTAATTCCTCTTCATCGTACGAGAGAGTAATAACTAAACTGATATCATAAATTTCACATATACTTTCCAACTTTTCAATGTATTCCGCGGTTTCTTCATAAGCTAAATCTACAATCTTTACTAGTCCATCAATATAAATAGTTTCTATATCATAATCAGTCGATACAGCGCCGCATATATAACCATAAAATTCATCTTGATTTTTTATCGAATGCTCTTCCATATTCAATAAACGAATATCATGATTAACCTCATAAGAATGTCTCATATCATCATCAATAAATACAATATGTCCCGAAGTAGCATCAACTTGCTCATTTGCCAAATCAATAATTTTCTTTGTTTTACCTGTTCCTTTTCCTCCTACGATTAAACGGACCATAATAATCACTCTCCTTATTTATTTATTCTACCGAAAAGAAAAAAATCCTCTATAATTTTTCAATAATTTCAATTTTTATTTGATTGTAATTATTTCTCAGCTGTCCACATGCCGCATTGATGTCACTGCCGAGTTCTCTTCGTATCGTTACATTTATACCCGTTTTTTCTAAAATACTCTTAAATTTTATAATTTGTTTATCATCACTAGGATAAAATTGATTTTCTTCTACTTCATTGATAGGAATCAGATTAACATGTACCAACTTTCCTTTAAGCAATTTGCCTAAAATTCTTGCTTCTGCAATAGAATCATTTAAATCTTTAATCATTGCATATTCAAAAGTGATTCGACGATTTGTCTTTTCAATGTAATAATCAACTGCTTTTAAAAGCTCTTCAACAGGATATTTTTTATTGATCGGCATTAATTTGTTTCTAGTATCGTCGGTTGCCCCATGAAGAGAAATTGCAAGCGTGATTTGAAGTTTTTTATCCGCCAACTTCTTTATCTCTGGAATCAAACCACACGTAGAAATTGTAATATTCCTTAAACTTAAATAATATCCTTCTGAGTGATTGATCATTTCTAAAAACTTCATAACTTCATCAAAATTTTCTAAGGGTTCACCACTTCCCATCAATACAATATGATTGATGTTTTTATCTATCATTCTATTGACTTCATAAACCTGACCAAGCATCTCGCCGGCAGTGATATTCCGTTTTAGACCACCGATGGTCGACGCACAAAATCTACACCCCATTCTGCAACCTACCTGCGTGGAAATACAAATGCTATTACCATATTTATATTTCATCAATACAGTTTCAACCACTTCATTATCTTTAAAATTAAAAAGTATTTTTTTCGTGCCGTCTTCTGCCGATTCAGATACTTTTTCAACATTCATATTTTGCAAATAGTACCTCTCTTGAAGTTTTTCAATTAAGCTATTTGGTATGTTCCTCATTTGCTTGAATTCAGATATTCCTTTTTGATGAATCCACTGGAATATTTGTTTAGCTCTAAATTTTTTCTCGCCAAATCCTATAACCACTTTTTCTATTTCGTCAATTTTCAATTCTCTAATAGAATCCATTAACCAGCTTTCCCTTCCTCATTAAAAAATCTATCATGCTTTTTGAATTTGCATTCACGATTTTTTCTGGCGAAACATTATATTTATTTATTCTGCTTAAAGCCTCCGTGAAATTTCCAAGATCATACCGAATATGTGCATCGCTTGAAATTGAAAACAACGCATCATGCTTTAATCCCATTTCAATTATCTCTTCACAGTTCTTCTCGCTACCTTTTCTAGAAAAAGTAGTGAAAGTCGAATTGTTTATTTCAATGGCTATATCGTAATACTTGGCAGCTTTTACAAATTCTTCGATATCGATTTCCACTTGTCGATTACCAGGATGACCGATGATTTGAATTTGGTTTTTCTTCATCATATTGATATATGCATTCGTGTTGTCCTTTTTACTCCCAGTCATCAAACATATTGGATGAAAACTACCGATGACCAGATCCAGACTATCGTTCAATTTTTCTTCAACATCGATAGTTCCATCGAAGTCTATAACATTCGCCTCTGTACCTCTTAATATTTTTATTCCATTTACTTCTCTCGGAATAACTACTTGATTATAGAAATGAAAGACATTAGCTGTTCCCGGCATTGCAATCGCGTGATCTGTCAACGCAAACATTTCCAATCCTTTTATTTTCGCTTCCTCTATATAATCATTCAATGTACTATAAGCATGTCCACTTGCGATTGTATGTACATGTGTATCAACTAAAATTTTCATTAATAACCTCTCTTTACATTCACTTTATTCAATATATCCTCGTTGCTTATATACCTTCTTAAATTCTCATAGATCATTTCAAATCTCCGTTTATTGCGCATCTCTGATACCCATGAATTATGAGGGCTGATAAGCAAATTCGGTATATTCCATATTGGATCACTCGGCTGCAATGGTTCGTTTTCAAAAACATCCAATGCAATCCCTAAAAATCTTTCATGATTCATCAGCAGCGCATTTTCATCAAGGACTTTACCTCTAGAAACATTAATCAATACACTACCTTCTTTAACACTTTTTAAATATCCTTTATTGAAAAAATGATGAGTTTCTTCAGTATATGGCAAAGTCAAAACAATTACATCGAATTCACTTATCATTTCATCAAAATAATCGATCGAATGAACTTCATCAAAATACTCTTTTTCTCTTCCGGATTTGCTGAATCCCACAATATTCATATCGAAACCTTGAAGTCTTTTTGCAGATTCATTCGCTACTGTCCCAGTTCCTAAAAACGCAATTTTTTTGCCTTTAAGTTCAAAAACATCAGTACTCAGTTTCCATTTTTTCTCTTTTTGCATTTGATAAAAATACCCGGAATTTTTATATATTTCTAAAATTTTTGAAACTACCCATTCACCGATAGGAATGCTATATCCACCGTGATTGTTTGCAATAAGTATCTCCTTATCAATATCCTTTGGAATTTGATCGATTCCAGTACTCGATAATTGAATAAACTTCAATTGTTCCAACTTATGTATATCGATATTCTGAAAAGGATTATAACATACTAATACATCAATATCATCATATTCTTTTTTGTTTTCAATAGTTCTTTCTGAATCTATAAGAATTTCATAACCCAATTTCTCTATTTTTTTCATATTTTCGATTCCATAATCATAAGTAAACAGCACTTTCATATTAAATTTCTCCCTTTGATAAATAATCTTTATAACCTTATTTTATAGTCAAATCAAAGAAAACACAAAAAAAAGACTAAATTAATTAGTCTTTTTTTTGTATTAAAACAATCCTATAATCTCTCCGTCTTCCATTATATCCATTTTGTTTGCTGCAGGTACTTTTGGAAGCCCCGGCATCGTCATGATATTGCCTGTCAACGCCACTAAGAATCCTGCTCCTGCAGATGCCCTGATTGAACTTATAGTAATTCTAAATCCACTAGGCCTTCCTAATTTTTTAGGATCATCTGAAAGAGAATATTGCGTCTTAGCCATACAGATCGGCATTTTATCCAGGTCGAACTTCTCGTATGTCGCAATTTCTTTCAATGCTTTAGGTGTATAATCAACACCGTCCGCTCCATAAATTTCCTTTGCAATACTCTCGATTTTCGCTTTTATACTCATATCTACATCATAAAGAAACTTGAATTCATTTTCCTTGGTCTCGATCAATTCAACAACTTTATTAGCAAGATCTGCTCCACCTTCTCCGCCGTTTGCCCAAACATCCGACAACACCAAGTCTACGCCTAGTTCATTACATTTGTTTTGAACAAATTCAAGTTCTTTTTCTGAATCAGTCGGGAATTTATTCAATGCTACCACAGATGGAACACCGAACATTCTAACATTCTCAACTTGTTTTTCTAGATTTTCAAACCCTTTAGCCAATGAATCGATATCCTCGATCCATAAATCAGCTTTTTTAACTCCGCCGTGGTTTTTTAGAGCTCTTACAGTAGCAACAACTACAACTGCATTCGGAGTCAATCCACCAAATCTCGATGTGATGTTGAAGAACTTTTCAGCTCCCAAGTCAGCACCGAAACCGGCTTCCGTCACTACATAATCAGCAACCTTCAACGCTGTTTTAGTTGCGACGATCGAGTTCGCACCATGAGCGATATTTGCAAATGGTCCACCGTGTATAATCGCCGGTGTGTTTTCCAATGTTTGAACCAAGTTAGGCATGATAGCATCTTTCAATAACAATGCCAATGATCCTGTAGCACCTAAATCTCCAGCTGTTACAGGTTCGTTGCTATAATTATATCCAATGATCATTTTTGCCAATCTTGCTTTTAAATCCTGCATATCTAGTGCCAGACACAAAATAGCCATGATTTCCGATGCAACGGCAATATCGAATCCATCCACTCTTGCAACGCCATTTCCCTTAGGTCCAAGTCCCACGGTTATTTCTCTTAAAGCTCTATCGTTCATATCAAGTGCTCTTTTCCAAGTAATCCTTTTTGGATCGATTTTCAATATGTTTCCTTGATGTAAATGATTGTCTATCAACGCAGCCAATAAGTTGTTGGCAGTCGATACTGCATGAATATCTCCTGTGAAGTGAAGATTGATGTCATCCATAGGAACAACTTGAGCGTGTCCGCCACCAGCAGCTCCTCCTTTGACACCAAAACAAGGACCTAATGACGGTTCTCTTAATGTCGTAATCGCCTTTTTCCCGATTTTATTCAATGCCATGCTAAGTCCGACATTCGTAGTGGTCTTGCCTTCGCCTGCTGCAGTTGGATTGATGGCAGTAACAAGTATCAATTTTCCATCCGGCTTATCGTTCATGCTTTTTAAAACATCCAAGCTTATTTTCGCTTTATATTTACCGTATAATTCTAAATCATCTTCACCGATACCTAATTTTTTTGCAATATCTACAATCGGCAACATTTTTGCTTCTTGTGCAATTTGAACATCTGTCTTCATTCCTAAATTCCTCCTCTTCTTTTAGCACTTTCTATTGTATTATACATCAACATCGCAATCGTCATAGGACCAACTCCACCTGGTACCGGTGTAATAAGCGATGCTTTTTCTTTTACTGAATCAAATTCAACATCTCCTATAAGTTTTCCATCAACTCGATTGATTCCGACATCAATGACAATAGCTCCATTTTTTACCATGTCAGCCTTGACAAAATTCGGTCTGCCTACAGCCGCAATAACGATATCAGCTAAATTTACGATTTCTGACAAATTCTTTGTTTTCGAATGACATACAGTAACTGTAGCATTTCTTTCTAGCAACAAAGCTGCCATCGGTTTACCTACAATATTGCTTCTCCCGATTATAACTGCATGTTTCCCGGTAATCTCAACATTCTCATATTCTAATATTTTAATTACACCGTTAGGCGTACATGGTAAAAAAGCTTTATCTCCAACAATCATTTTTCCAACATTTTCAGGATGAAATCCGTCGACATCTTTTTCTACAGATATCTTGTTAAGTACTTTTTTCGAATCGATATGATTCGGCAAAGGCAATTGTACTAAAATACCGTGAATTTTCGAATCATTATTTAAATCATCAATCAACTTAAGCAATTGTTCTTCCGAAACCTTTTCTTCCAGTTGATGTTTGACTGAATACAATCCTAGTTTTTCAGCGTTTTTCTCTTTGCTGTTTACATATGTTTTTGAAGCCGGATCATTTCCTACAATGATTACTGCCAATCCAGGTATTATCCCTACATCTTTCAGTTTTTCAACTTCTTCTTTTAAATCTTCCTTCAACTTAGCGGAAATTGCTTTTCCGTCTATAATCTTCAATTACCACACCTCCAATTAATTATACGAAACCAAATTTCCATATATATTAGGTTATCCGCATATACTTTTAATATTGTATCACAGTATACACCGATAAAAAAATTTTTCTTGTCCTTTTTCAGAAAATTCTATGATTCTAAACAAAAAAAATAATATTAATACATTATAGACTCGCTCAATATTCTTTTCTAACTATTTGCTTGATATAACCAACAACATTTCACGTACTACTTTTACAGCTAAGGCGCTTGAAATCCCCGAATAGTCATAATGGGGAGAAAGTTCAACCGCATCTGCCCCAACGATATTCAATCCTTTGATTTTTTTCAAAAACTCAATAAATTCTTTCATATCGATTCCAC
>JAYENG010000149.1:0-1973 GCA_034721975.1 Bacillota bacterium | reverse complement strand
TCTGTTTCGGACATACCATTTGATTCAAAAAATATAGCAAAAATATTCTCCAACATCGCCAGCAAAAATATAATAGTAGATATGATTTCACAAACTGCCCCGCATAATAATCTAATCAACATTTCTTTCACTGTAGAAAAAAATGATTTATATGATTTAGAAGTTGTGCTTGTAGATTTAAAGAGCGAAATGCCAAGTTGTGATTTTTCCTTTAACGACGAAGTTGTAAAATTATCAATCATAGGTGTAGGAATGATTTCTCAATCTGGAGTAGCTTCAAAATTATTCGATGTGTTTTCCGAAAACAGCATTCATTTCTATCAAGTTACAACATCTGAAATCAGTATTTCCTATACTGTTCACAGAGATGACCTAGAAAATGCTATAAATATTATCGCTAAAGTTTTCGAATTGTAATTATATCTTTATCTTTTGCATTTTTTATTTTAAAGTTGTATTAATAGGGTATTAAACTATTGAATTAAACAAAGGGGTGTGATTGTTTGAAAAAATTAGGTTTAACAGCTTTTTCCATCGGTTTATTAATTATTGTTTTTTACTCATTGTCTTCTCTTTTTATTTCCAGTGATGTTTCTTTATGGGTGAAAATAGCATTTACACTGATTTTGACAGGAATTATACTTATCATTGTCAATCATTATAAAGATCGCAAAAAAGACAAGGAGGAAGAAGATGATTTTAGTAAATACTGATTATATCACGGGGGTTGAAATAACCGAATCTCTTGGCATTGTTAGAGGAAACACTATTCAATCTAAACACTTAGGAAAAGATATCTTAGCTGGTTTCAAGACCATCGTCGGTGGCGAGATAACTGAATATACTGAAATGCTGGAGAGTGCTAGAAAAGTAGCTCTAGGCAGAATGGTCAAATCGGCTGAAGAGTTAGGTGCCGATGCTATCATCAATATTCGTTTTGCAACCTCGAATATCATGCAAGGTGCAGCGGAACTTTTAGTATATGGAACTGCTGTGAAAATTAAATAATTTCTCTTGAATAAAAGATATCTTTAAATAGATATCTTTTGTTTTTTTCAATACACTTCGTAAAAGTGATTTAATAATTTTACAATATGTTCTTTTTCGTTTTGATCCAAATAAAAATTTATACCTTCATTTTGTGTTAGCGGTAATATTTTATAAGCCAATGCACCGTTATCGTATTTGTTAACCCAGGTTGGTATCAACTTTACGCTTCTAATTATTATTTCATCGGAAAATTTTTCAATAACCAAATCGACAATTACCCCTAAGTCTTTATAACCATCTCTTTGATTTGATAAAAAATTCCCCATCGAATACATTCCAAAATAATTTTCATCATATGTAATTTTTTGTAGGACATGAGGATGCGATCCCAATACAATATCAAAACCGAGCCCACGTACAAAACTTTCAATTTCCATTTGAAAATTGTCAGGTTTAGACTGATATTCTGTCCCCCAATGTAAAGATATTATCTGAATATCAGTTTCTTTTTCTATTAATTTTTCATAATCTTCTTTTATGTTGTTTTTATCGATATAGTTTACCATATAATCATTATCCGCTCTTAAACCATTAGTACCATAAGTATATGAAACTATACCTATTTTCAGTCTTTTTACATCCATTATCAAAAGATGATCCTTTGAATCAATAAAAGTTCCAGTATGGTATAATTTGTTTTCTTCAATAACCTTTATTGTTGTTTCGATTCCATAATCGCCGTTGTCATATGAATGATTATTAGCAGTTGTCAACACATCAAATCCTGCTTCTTTCAAATTTCCAACCAACTCAACTGGAGATTTGAATCTAGAATAACCACTGTACTCGTCTCGGTATTCGGTAATAGTGGTTTCAAGATTTGCAATTGCAATATCCCCTACTTTAATTAAACTGCCAACTTGTTCAAAAATACCGGAAAAATCATATCCTAGTCCATTTTTCGACGCATTGACAATAGGCAT
>JAYENG010000148.1:0-11315 GCA_034721975.1 Bacillota bacterium | reverse complement strand
AAAAGAAAAAATGAATCTCTAACTGGGCTTGCTTATCAGGTTCTAGAAATGGGGGCTGTTCCTTTGGGATATGAAGAAATCGTTTTGCTCGACGGTGTAGAGTATAATGAAGTGTTTTATGAAGAATATATCGGATATGAATTCATAGCAAATTCTGAATTTGAAATTATATATTTAACGAAAGAAGAGCAAAAAATCATAGATGAAGTGGTTGTAAAATTTCAATATTTCACAACTAAAGAAATAATTAAATATATGCATGAAGAAGAGGCTTATAAGAATACAAAACCTATGGAAATGATATCTTATGAGTATGCCAAGGAATTGTCGATTTGACTCCATAAGACAAAAGGCCTATTTATCATACATGGTATCTTTGTCTTTTGTAATCATTAAAGTATATATAAATGAAATGTATTTGCATTTTTGCTTTTCCTTGATATTTTTTTGACATGAATCTGATTGTACTATAAAATTTAAGTGGAAATTAAATAATACTCCGAGTCTGTATTTCCTTAGAACATCTTTAGTTTATGGATTGCAGACCGATAGGGTATGATTGGAAACGATTGTGCCTCCCGTGTTGGAAAGGAGATGAAATTACAAGGCAAAGGCTGTAATCTATCTTTTTTTGGTGATGGATTGTAGTCTTTTTATTTTTGAGGAATTTTAAAGAATTATCAAAATCTAGAAAGGGGAAGTCAGAATGGTTAAATATAAAAAAATATGTATTTTAATATTAGCTATGGCATTAGTCGTGGGGTCTGTTGCAGGTTGTAGTGAATCTCAAGCTATACAAAAGGATGAAGTGGAATCTTTACTTGTCTATAGCGGTGCCGGACTAAGAAAGCCGATGGATGAAATAGGAAAAATGTTCGAAGAAAAATACGGTGTCGAAATTCAATATTCCTATGCCGGTTCTGCTCAAAACTTGAGTCAAATTGAATTGAGTGGTGAAGGAGATGTTTATGTTCCTGGAGCGCTTTATTATTATGGTGCGGCAAAAGAAAAAGACTTGGCTATTTCACAGCAGAGTGTAGCATATCATATTCCTGTTATTGTAGTGCCGAAAGGAAATCCTGCAAATATTCAAACTCTAGAAGACTTGACTAAATCAGAAGTGAAAGTGATATTAGGAGATCCGAAGTCTGCTGCGATAGGAAAGATTTCAAAGAAATTGTTGGAAAAGAACGGATTGTTCGATGGAGTCGATAATAACACTATTGCCCTGACAGCAACAGTAAACGAGCTTGTGGTATACATCACTATGGAACAATGCGATGCTGCAATCATATGGGAAGATAATGTAAAGGGTATAGAAGAAGTTGAAATAATTCAAATTCCGGAGGAAATGAATACGATAAAAACCATTCCTGTTTGTACTTTGAAGAGTTCTAATGAAAAGGAAACAGCACAGAAATTTGTTGATTTTGTTGTTTCAAACGAAGGAAAAGAGATTTTTGAAAAGTATGGATTTGAATCTATCAAGTAAGAAAGGGATTGTTTTAACGTGGAAAAAACACAGCAAAAAAAACAAGAATATAATAACAAGATTCCAAATATAATGTTTACGGCGGTTATTTCTATTTTCACAGCATTTCTAGTAGGGTTTATCATGTTGGCAATTCTTATGATTTTGATAAAAGGAGTACCTAATCTAGGGGAAAGTCTTATGACGCCGGAAATAAGATTTTCTATTCAATTGAGTCTTTTAACCTCGCTTGTTTCTACTGTGCTGTGCATAATATTTGCAATTCCCATATCTTATGGCGTTGTGAGAACGGAGTTTTTCGGCAAAAGGATTGTGAACACGATATTGGATATACCTATCGCGCTTCCGCCGATTGTGTCGGGTGTCGCTTTGCTTTTGCTATTTGGGAATACACCATTCGGACATTTTTTGGCGGATCTGGGTTTAAAATTCACTTTTACTGTAAAAGGGATAATATTGGCTCAGTTTTTTGTAAATGTTCCATATATGATAAGGATTTTAAAATCCACTATTTCAGATATCGATACACGGATAGAATTCGTCTCTAGAACTCTGGGATGCAATAAAATTCAATCTTTTTTTAAAGTTACGTTGCCCTTGGCTAAAAATGGATTGGTTGCGAGCATAGTGATAACATGGGCTAGATCATTAGGTGAATTCGGCGCTGCCTTGATGCTTGCCGGCGCGACAAGAATGAAAACAGAAACGCTTCCTGTGTCTTTGTTTTTAAACATGTCTTGTGGGGATTTGAAGCTTGGATTGGCCGCGGCGAGCATCCTTATAATAATTTCCATAGTATCTTTATTGATTTTTGAAACTCTAGGAGGTAAAACGATATTGAAGATGTAATGTAGAAATCGGAAGGAGGGATAGCGTGCTGCGGATTGAGAACGTTTATAAAAAATTGGGGGATTTTCAACTGAAAGATATAAATCTCGAAATAAAAAAAGGTGAATATTTCGTTATTCTCGGACCTACAGGAACAGGAAAAACTGTAATCCTGGAAGTCATTGCGGGAATGTATAAACCGGATAAAGGCAATGTTTATCATGGTGAAAATGATTTGAGCAGTCTTTATCCTGAAAAAAGAGAAATAGGATTTGTATATCAAGACTATGCATTGTTTCCTCATTTGACGATCAGGGAAAATATAATTTTCGGTTTGAAAATCAGAAAGTTTTCCAAAGAAAAAATAAAGCAAAAACTTGATGAAATAGTTTCCATTCTTAAAATCGAGCATTTGCTCAATCGGTATTCTAATACACTCAGCGGTGGAGAGCAACAAAGAGCCGCAATAGCGAGGGCCCTGATCACATCGCCTAAGATATTATTGCTAGATGAACCTTTAAGTGCATTAGATCCCAGCACTAAGGAAGAATTGCAAAAGATGCTTAAAGAAATTCACGAGAAAATGAAGACAACCACCATACACATCACTCATGATTTCAATGAAGCTTTTTATCTTGCAGATAGAATAGCTATACTGGAAAACGGAACCATAGCTCAGGTGGGGACTTCAAATGAAATATTCAAAAAGCCCAAGGATGCTTATGTTGCCAACTTTGTCGGAATGGAGAATATATTCAAAGGTAGAATTATGGATAGAACGATCAATATATCTCCTGATGTGAATATAGAAATCGATTCAGATAAAGATGGAGATGCAAATATAGCTTTTAGACCCGAAGATGTAATGGTGTCGGAGAATCCCGGCACCTTTGATTGCAAGAATAAATTCTGCGGAAAAATCACAAATATAATGAACAAAGGACCGCTGTATAAAATGGACATAGATATAGGAGTGAAACTGACTTCGCTTGTTCCGGTTAAAACCATTGAAAATATGAATATAAGTTATGGGGATGAAGTGTGGGTTGGTTTCGAGGATTCATCACTTCATATATTTTGACAATATTAAATATATATAATATGAAAAAGCACTTAAAGGTGCTTTTTTATTGTAGAATATAATACACTAAGAGTAATGATCATATATGAAACATGGAGGTTTTAACAATGAAAGTTAATAAAAAAGACTATAAGATAGTAAATCCTAGAATACCTGATGGATTAGACGAGATATGTTTTTCTGATAATTCCATCAGAGATGAAGATAGTTTCAGCATGAGCATCGTGTCTGATTGTGATATTGATAATCAGACAGCGGAGCAAGTAAGATTTAGACAAATGATATTTAGAAAAGTCGATTTTGTCGATGTGTCGTTTGAAAGTATCGATTTAACAGATGTCAGATTTGAAAACTGTGATTTATCAAATGTAAACTTAAGTGGAGCAATTATTCATAGAACGGAGTTTGTGAACTGCAAGATTTTAGGAATTAATCTGAGCGAAGCAAGTTTGCAAAATGTATTGTTTGACGATTGCATTGGCGGTTATTCTTCTTTTATGTTTTCAAATTTGAAACAGGTCGGGTTTAGAGATTGCATATTGAACAATGCAGATTTTCAAGATTCTAAATTCGACAAGGTCATGTTTTGCACTTCTAATCTGCAAGAGGCCTCAATGGCGGGGACAAAATTAAATGGAATCGACTTAAGCGATTGTGAAATAGAAGGAATAAGAGTGAAAACAGGAGACATTTATGGAGCGGTTGTTTCTCCACTACAGGCAATTTATTTTTCAAAACTACTAGGTCTTATTGTTAAATGATGCGGTTGTTCTTGACATTTAAAGATTGACTGATATGTTTTAATTAAACATTTATTCGAGGTGGGAGCATGAAGAAAATATTAGTGATAGGATCTCTTAACATGGACATAATAACTAAGGTTAAAAAAACGCCAAAAGTAGGAGAGACGATATTAGGTGAAGGATTGATCAATGTACCGGGAGGGAAAGGTGCCAATCAATCTGTAGCGCTTGGGAAACTAGGGGTTGATGTAAAGCACGTCGGCAAAGTAGGAAATGATAATTTTGGCGAAGTTCTTAGGAACAATTTAAAGAAAAACAATGTAGATATCAACTATGTAAGAACTGATAAAAAAGAACCTACTGGAACTGCGCTTATAATGCTAAATGAAAATGGAAATAATTCCATAGTGGTTATTCCAGGTGCAAACTTTAAGCTGAAAAAAGAAGATATAGATGAAGATATGATAAAAAGTAGTGACATTCTTCTTTCCCAATTTGAAACTCCTATGGAAACTATAGAAAAGTCGTTTGAAATCGGTAGGAGAAATGGTATATATACCGTTTTAAATCCTGCGCCAGCTAGGAGAATAAAAAACGAATTACTGAAGAATGTAGATTTATTGATACCGAATGAAACGGAATTTGAAGTATTAACTGGAATTAAGATTGATAATGTAGATGATGTGGTAAAAGGCTCAAAAGAATTATTGAAAAACGGTGTAAAAGAGATAATAGTAACTATGGGTGAAGATGGAGTTGTTCATATTAATAAAAACGGCTTTAAAAAATATTCAGCTTACAATGTAAAAGCTATAGATACAACGGCAGCTGGAGATTCTTTTATTGGCGGGTTGTTAAGCCGAATAGCTCTCGATGAAACGATAGAAAAATCGATAGAGTATGCAATAAAAGTTTCGGCTTTAACTGTAATGAAGATTGGAGCACAAAGTTCATTACCGAGTTTAGAAGAAGTATCAAGGTTTGATGGGCTAAAGAGATAGATGTTGATGATGCGGAAAACGCATATATATATATATCTAAATGATGAAACTTCAGATAATTGTGTTGTTGTGAATTGAAGCGGAAGTATACAGAGTGATTGATGTGCAAGAAATAAAGAAAATAATACCAGGAGTTATTTTTGTTTATATACATCAATGATTCGATAAAAAATATAATCAATCTAGAAGCGTTGATTATAGGAATTATTATTGGAATCATATACAGCAATACGATAAAAACACAGGCCGTATTTAAAGAAGGCATAAATTTCACTCTGAAGAAGTTTCTTATAGTGCTTCTTGGATTTAAACTTGACTTCAACTCTTAAACTGATGGCTATGATGGCAATGGGGACTTTCGGTCGATTTCAAGAGTATCAAGGATAAGGGGATGAAAGCTTTATTTATGGGAAGTTTATTATTTTTGATTACTTCATCTGTCATGTACAGGGTTATAAAAAGTTTTATATAATTAATCGAATATAATTTGTTATTATAAAGATATATGAATACGCATAATGATAAGGGGAAAATTGATGAATGCTGCAAAAATGCTAAACAGAAAAAAGCTTACAATGATTTTATCTTGGATAATGTTGTTTCTTTGGATGTTCCTTATTTTCAATCTATCTGCTCAAGTAGCGGATGAATCCAGAGGGTTAAGTAACGGGGTTGTAGATTATATAATAAAGACTGTGGAGAATGTCAACCCTGAAATAGAATTAAATGTAGAAAATTTAAGTCATATTATAAGAAAATGCGCTCATTTTACCGTTTACTTGATACTCGGCTCATTTGCGACAAATGCACTCAAGAAAAGTGAAATTACAGGACGAAGAGTCTTTGTATCGGCTTTATTGTTTTGCGTTCTTTATGCGATGAGCGATGAATTTCATCAATTGTTTGTTTTGGGAAGAAGTGGAGAAGTTAAAGATGTCGTGATCGACAGCGTAGGTTCGGTTGTGGGGATATGGATATATTTAAAATTAGGTAGAATTATTGATGTATCGAGATGAATGATATTATAAAAGAATGTATTGGGAAGGTGGAAATATGGAAATAAAATTATCGAAGAAATTTAAGAAATACGTAAAAGACAATAATGTAGAAGTAATAGCAATAAAATACGCAAAAGAATGCAGTACATGAGGGGCCTCTCTTAAAGTGCCGGAGGTGCTGAGTGGAAAACCTAAAGATGCAAGAAACTATAGATATCATACGGTTGATGGCTTTGATATTTATGTTCATAAAGCGGTTAAAATGATAAAGGGAAGATCTTTAGAATTAAATGTTTCAGGGTTTTTAATGATTAAAGAGATTGAAGTCAGAGGAATTCAAGTTTAAATATAGGAATAGCTAGGCGTGTGCTTAGCTATTTTCTTTATATCAAAGGATTTTAAAATTCTTGTGAAATTTCTCAAAATGAGAAAATATATCATGTTGAGAAAAATAATTGATATTAATGATATTGAAAAGGCTGAACCGGGGGATTTTACTAGCTTTTAATATTGGCACTGATATTGCGTTAATAATAAGTGATGAATAATACTTTGCGCAAAGTGTTTTTATTAATCTGGGAGGTGTAATAAATAAGTATGAATGAAAAAATATTATTAAATGAAGAAGCAGAAAAAAAAATAAGCTTGAAAGCTTTTAGCAAATTTTTAATTCCGTCTGCGATAGGTGTATTTTTGTTTTTATTTCCTATATTTAAAGATGGAGCGGTTAACATTCCTTTAGGATATATTATTGATTTTTTTAAGGGGATTCTTAAGCCAGTCGGGACAACTGCTATTTATACAGTTGTAATTTTCTCTGCAATTACGACGATTACACATAAAATTTTCAAGTTTAAATTTATTGAGAAGAATAAATTTTGGAAAAATATTTTTGAAGTCACTATAGTTGGACTTGTTATTAGAACTTTATCTCTTATTTTTGCAATTATTTTAATTATGCGTCCGGAAGGTGCTTTTTTCGATATGATAGTGAATCCGAATACCGGAGAATTATCGATGAGTTTGATGTTCACGATATTTGTAACATTTTTTATCACTTGTTATACAATTCCATTGATATCTGATTACGGTATCATGGATTTTACAGGAACGTTGTTTAGAGGTTTGACCTATCCGCTTTTTAAATTACCCGGGCGTTCTACAGTTGATCTAGTCACATCGTGGATAGGTGGAAACAGCACTGGTATTTTGATTACAATTAGACAATATGTCGGTGGTTATTACAATGCCAGGGAAGCTGTAATTATTTCTACGATGTTTTCAGTGGTTTCTTTGCCGTTTTGCCTTGTAATTGCGAATACTTTAGAAGTTGGAGATAAGTTCATATCTTTTTATGGTGTTTTGGTGTTGGTTGGAATTATTTCTACTATGATTATGGTCAGAATTCCTCCTTTATCGTCATTTGATAATTCGACACACGAAAATCAAGAATACAAAACCAATGAAATCGCTCCAAAAGGGATCAATAAATATAAATGGGCTTTGAAAAAATCTGTAATCAAAGCACAAGATGGTGGAAATCTTGTGGAAGTTCTTACTTATGGAACTAGAACATATGTCGATTTGTTTTTAACGCTCGCACCTACAATTTTAGCTATAGCGATTGTCTCTCTTGTATTATCTGAATATACACCATTGTTCACTTGGATTTCCTATCCGATGGGTTATTATTTAAAAATTCTCGGTGTACCTGAAGCGTTTGAAGCTGCACCTGCAACTATTATCGGCTTTGCAGATATGTTTTTACCTGCAATTGTCGCCAGCTCTATTGTATCTTTTAAAACAAGATTCATCATTGGAATATTATCGTTAGTTCAAATAGTATATCTATCAGAAATGGGAGCGGTTCTTATCGGGTCGCAAATACCCGTTAATATCAAACATTTAGCGATACTATTTCTAGAAAAAACATTGATTGCATTACCGCTTATTGTATTGTTTACAAATATTCTTGGAGTTTAATACTAGGAGATGACGAAAATGATGAAAAAAGTATCTATTTTTGGTGCTGGTAACGGTGGTGTTACAGCTGCATATCACTTTTCTAAAATCGGTCACAAAGTGTGTCTTTATGATCAAGAGGAATTTGATACTCAAATCAAAGCGATAAACAAGAATAAAGGAATAAAAGCGATTGATGAAATACATGAAATCAAAATGATATTGTCAGGTTTTCAAGCTGTTGAAAAGGCGACTACTTCAATAAAAGAAGCTGTTGATTTCTCGGACATATTGATTGTTATAGTTCCGTCTTTTGCTCAGGAAACGATATTTAAAAAGATGCTCCCATATTTAAAAGATAACCATACTCTTATATTTATGCCTGGCAATTATGCGAGTTTGGTGATGAATAAAGTGAAGAATGATCTAGGATACAATTCGTTGAAATCTACATTTGTCGATGCGATTACAATTCCGTGGGCATGCAGGTTGTTCGAAACGGGTGAAATCGGGATCATGGGAATTAAAGAGTTTATTTACGCTGGTGTATTTCCCAAAAATAAAACAGAAGAGATTATTTATGAACTCAATGAAGTCTTTCCTATTGCAGTAAAACCACTTGATAATGTCATCGAAGCGGGTCTTGAGAATATCAATTTTGGAGGGCACCCGCTTATCACAACGATCAATATTGGATTGTTAGAGAACTTTGATGGTCATTTTAATTACTACAGCGATTGTGTGTCACCTGCCACTGATCGCGCTTCTGCAAAAATGGAAAAAGAGAGGATTGATATCGGCAGGGGGCTTGGTCTTGAATTAAGATCTGAATTGGATATGATGAATTCTTTATACAATACAGATGCGAAATCAGTATATGAGTTTAATAAAACGTCTGTAGCTCATGCTAAGATTCAATCGGCACCTAATTCATCCAATAGTAGATATATTACTGAGGATGTTCCTAATATTTTGGTTCCTTGTTATGAGTTTTCAAAGTTGTTGTCTATTGAGGTTCCAATTATAGAATCCGTTATCAGGATGGCATCGGTATATAATGACATCGATTACTTTAATGATGGCAGAACTTTAGAAAAAATGGGACTTGTAAATATGAGTGCAAATGAAATAATGCAACATGTAAATAAATAAGATATGATATACTTTATTAAAAAACATGAGAAGGTGAAATTATGGCATCCCTTATAGATATTTCTAATTATGTTGAGCATACTGCCAATATCATTGGCGGCGTATTGAGTTTAGATGTTCTTATTGTCGATGATGAACTGAGGATTCTAGGTGACAGCGATTTGGAATCGATATCTGAAGAACAATGTATACGGAAAGATTCAATTCTTACAAAGGTTATGGAAATAAAAGAATTGATTATACTAAATTCGAAATTGGAGCACGAGGGATGTCGGAATTGCCCTAAGCGAAATAATTGTCCGGTGACGATGATTATTGGAATTCCATTGTTTTTAGAAGGTCGTATCATTGGAAGCTTAGGTGTGATTGCAAATAATCAACAGGATAAAGAAAAGGTACTGGGTGATATAGATAATTATTTGCGATTTATCAATCGAATGATTGAGTTGATCATAAACAAATTGATAAAGGAAGAAGAATTCAAAGAGATTTCCATTATGACAAAACGCATGGGAGTTGTACTGGATTCTATAGAACAATTTTTAGTATTGATATCAAATGAAGGAAATATCCTCAACAGCAATTCAAGTTTTAGAAAAATATTTAAAAATAAATTACCTCAAAATATCAGTGATATATTGGATGAAGAATTAGTAAAAAAAATATTGATTGGGAAAGAAGAAATAAAATACCACGAGATTAAAATCGAGAAAAAATATGATTTTTTATTAAGCAGCAAACCTGTAATTTTGGACTATGAAAATCAAGGTGCAATACTATACTTCAGATCTATACGTGATATAGCAAATGAAATGAATGAATTTTATACTCACAGTATGGATGTGGAGTTTGAAGATTTGATTGGAGAAAGCAGTGCAATCAAAGATGTAAAAGAAAAGATTGTACAAATTGCGCGTAGTTCGTCGACTGTGCTTATCGACGGAGAAACAGGAACTGGAAAAGAAGTGGTTGCAAGATTGATTCACAATACAAGTGATAGAAGAAATAAACCGTTTGTTGCAATTAACTGTAGCGCGATTCCTGAAGAATTGATTGAATCTGAACTGTTTGGCTATGAAGAGGGATCTTTTTCTGGGGCGTTGAAAGGCGGGAAGATAGGGAAATTTCAACTAGCGAATGGTGGGACTATTTTCTTGGACGAAATTGGTGAAATGGCGCTTCATTTACAATCGAAACTTCTTCGTGTTTTACAGGAAAAACGTGTAACGAAAATCGGAGGACTGGAATCGAATGAAATTGATATAAGAATAATTTCTGCAAACAATAGAAGACTTGAAGATTTGGTGCAAGCCGGTAAATTTAGAGAAGATTTATATTATCGATTGAAAGTAATTCCTGTGACTATGCCACCGCTTAGGGATAGGACGGGCGATATTGAATTATTAACGGATCATTTTCTAAAATTGTATTCTGAGAAACTAAATAAAAAAATTAAAGGATTTTCTAATGAAGCGATGAAAGCTTTATTGAATAATCCTTGGCAAGGCAACATTAGGGAGCTTAAAAATGTTGTTGAGTTTCTTGTAAATATGACAAAATCCAATATAATAACAATCAATGATTTACCGAATGATTTCAATAAACAAATTCTTTTCACAGATGGTTCTCTCAATGTCGATCAACATTTTAAGATATTAATCGAGAATGCGTTGAGTAAATATGGAAACAGTACTATCGGAAAAGAAAATGCTGCAAAAGCACTTGGTATTTCTAAAGCGACTTTGTATAGAAAAATGAAAGAATATCAAATCGGTTAAATAAACTTTAGAAATTTTGTGGTTAGGTATTTAAAAACATTTTAATATTTTAAGGAACATTAATGAAATATAAATCTTGAGATGTTATAATGTTTTTAAGCATTCTTATAATTAATCAAGAGTAAATTTTAAAGTTATATGAGGTTTTTTTGTATCACAAAAACACCTATGATCTTTATTAGATTTTGTTTAGTTGTTAGAATAATTTGGAACATGTTGACTATTATTGTCCAGCAAACAATAAACAAGTCGAATCAGTTTTCGCGAGGTTAAGGATATA
>JAYENG010000147.1:0-46971 GCA_034721975.1 Bacillota bacterium | reverse complement strand
ACATATATTTGTCTTAGGATAAATATATGTTGCAATAAAAAGTCTTACAAAAGTAGTTGATGATAACAGATCTCAAATTGATGAAACATTAAAAAGTGCACCTGGTATTACTAAAAATTTTGAAAAAATATCAAAAAATTTATCAAAAGATGTAGAAGCTTTCAACGGTACAGTTTCTAATTTGGCTTCGATATCGGAAAAGTTAACGAATTTCAAAAATATAAAAGAAAAATTTTCAAAAGAAGAAAAAGATGAAAAAGATACAAAAGATGGAAAAAAAGAAAAGAGTATTGTCATTGAAAAGTAATATGTTATTACCCAATTACTAAAGTAATTGGGTTTTTTACAATTTATTTATAATAATTACAACTTTTTTTAAAATATTATAGACAATTTTTCTATTATTTGGTATTATTATATTGGGATTGTTGATAATCAAATAAGGAGGTAATTATGAAATCAACTGGTATTGTAAGAAAAGTTGACGAATTAGGTAGAGTAGTATTACCTATTGAACTTCGTCGCAACCTTTTGATAGGTGAGAAAGACGCACTCGAAATTTATGTTGAACAGGATACTATTATCCTAAAGAAATATGAACCAGCATGTATTTTCTGTGGTCAAGCAAAAGGTGTTAAAAACATTAAAGGTAAAAATATTTGTCCTGAATGTTTAGCTGAAATTGCTTCTATGAAGTAAAAGAAAACCTTGTTAGATTTTTTTCTAACAAGGTTTTTTATTCAATCAATATATATTGCTTCTTGATACACTTCTTTTTTGGGAATACCACGCTCGATGGCAATTTCCTTTATTGCATTTTTCTTTGAGATTCCTTCCGAAATTCTTTTTACTAAATCTTCTTTTATAGTAAGTTTAAATTCTTCTTTTATTTCTTCCTCCGTATTTCCTTCAATAACAATAACAAATTCACCTTTAATTGATCTGCTTTGCAAAATTTCAATTATTTCATCAACCGTTCCTCTCAATACTTCTTCAAATTTCTTTGTTAGTTCTCTAGCTACTGAGATTTTACGATTTCCTAGAACTTTACTGATATCCTTCAAAATTGATACTATTCTGTGTGGTGCTTCATAAAATATCAATGTAATTCTTAAATTCTTTAGTTCATTTAATTTTTTCTTTCTAACCTTTTTATTTCTATCTAAAAAACCAATAAAATAAAATTCTCTCGTATCAAACCCTGATAATATCAATCCATTTACAAAAGCAGATGGACCAGGTAAAACTTCAATATCAATATTATTTTCGATGGCATCTCTAATTAAATCAGAACCCGGATCTGATATTCCTGGCATACCCGCGTCAGTGACAAGACCGATTGTATTCCCACTCAATAATTCATTGATTAATTTCTCTCCCGCTACTCGTTTATTATGTTCGTGATAACTAAACAATCTATTTTTGATTCCAAAATAATTCAACAATTTCAAAGTGTGTCTGGTATCTTCCGCAGCGATAAAATCGACACTGCGAAGTGCCTCTAATGATCTTTCCGTAATATCCTTTAAATTTCCTATAGGTGTTGGTATTACAATTAATTTTCCCGCCATATCATCATCCTCTTTTATCAAAAATATCCATTTTGACACCATTATATATGTTATAAATTTCTTCTGTATAGTTACCCTTCATATCATAAACATATAAGGGCTTATGAAATTTTAATTCAGCGCGTCCGCCCTTATTTGCTCTAACTAAAAACAAATTTGGCTCTTTATTTGCATTAGGACTGACAAATTGAATCTCCTTTGGCTCTAATTGATATTTTTTAAGAAAGGTTATCACATCAACTAATCTATTAGGTCTATGAATCATATATAGGTTCCCATTGTGTTTTAAAACCTTGCTCGCTTGTTTAATAATCTGTTCTAAAGTTATCAAAACTTCATGTCGTGAAATAGCTTTCGCATCACTTGGATTTTTTATTGCACCATTTGCAATAAAATAAGGTGGATTACAAGTAATTATATCTGCAAAATCATATCCAAAGTAACTAGATGCATCTTTAATATCTATGTTCAATATTTCAATTTTCTTTTCTATTTCATTCATAATTACACTTCGGTTTGCCATTTCAGCCATTTCAGCTTGAATTTCTATTCCATATATCTTATTCACTTGAATCTTTGCAGACAAAAGAATAGGGAGTATTCCCGTTCCAGTACCGAAATCGATTAATTTTGCATTTCTCCTCGCCTTGACAAAGTGGCTTAACAAAACTGCATCTATCCCGAATTTAAATGAATCATTATTTTGAATTATTCTTAAACCATTTAATTGTAAATCATCGATTGTTTCGTTTTCATTAATTTCAACCATTTTATTTTTCCAAAAAAAAGCTTCTATTTAGAAGCTTTGCCTTTCACTCGAAGTATTTCATTTTTATTAAACCACTCAATTTCTTTTTCGCCTTTTTCATTTTCCGGTCTAAACAAAATTTTAATTTTTTGCTTAAAAATATCTACATCGATAACCAATCCTTCGCCTCTTTCCACTTTAACTAACTGACCTTTTGTAGGCAATTCTTTTTTTAATTCAAGATAGGTCTCATGTTCATATTTTAGGCAACACATCAATCTACCGCAAATTCCAGATATTTTAGTCGGGCTAAGTGATAAATTTTGATCCTTCGCCATTTTTATAGATACAGGTTGAAAATCTCCAAGCCAATTTGCACAACATAACGGAAGTCCACATTGACCAATGCCGTTTCTGAATTTCGCCTCATCTCTTACACCGATCTGTCTGAGCTCTATTCTTGTTTTAAATATTGAAGCTAAATCTTTTACAAGTTCTCTAAAGTCAACTCTTCCATCAGAAGTGAAGTAGAATATTACTTTATTGTTATCAAAAGTGTACTCAGCATCAATTAATTTCATATCAAGCTTGTGTTCCTTTATTTTTTTTAGACAAATTTCCTTTGCTTCAATTTGTTTAAAAATGTTTTCTTTGTTTTTTAGTTTATCATCGGGAGTTGCCACTCTCAAAACTTTTTTAAGTGGCAAAAACAATTTATCCTCTGGAACATCTCTAACGCCTATTACAACATTCCCAAATTCAACACCTCTTGATGTTTCTATAATAACATTTTGTCCATTTTCAATTTGAATCCCATCAGGATCAAAATAATATATTTTTCCGGCTTTTTTAAATCTGACGCCGATTACTATACTCATAATATTCCTCCTGTATCTTAAGCAAACAGTAATTTAAGCTAACTACTGGGTTAACATGATTGCCTATGACTTTCTTTGTATTTTCAATAATATCAGAAAATTTTAAAAGTATTTCTATATCAAAGCTATTAGATTGCCTTTGCAATTCATTAAAATAATTTACATTAAAAATACTTTCATAATTTCTACTTTTCTTTAATATACTGATATCTCTAATCCAAGTCAACATAAATTCTAAGATTTCCTGTATTTCACTTGCCTGCGGAACAATTTTCAACAACTTATATTCATCATTTTTAATAATTGAATCGAATATTTCATTTGGCAAATCAATCAATTGACTAAACCGATTTGATTCTAAAGTGCTTATGGCTTTAGTGATAGACCCTTGAGAAAATTTAGCTATCTGTGAATAATTCATTTCTTTGTCATCACTATAATGTTTTAGAAACTCAATAACTTCATTATCATCAAGTACATCAAATTCAATCTCATAACCTCTAGATTTAATTGTATCGATTATTTTGCTGGGATTATTGACGATTAGAATTATCACCCCATATGATGGTGGTTCTTCAAATGTTTTTAACAACTTATTCTGTGCTTCATTCGTTAATTTTTCCGAGTCGTTGATAACAACCACTTTTTTCTTGCTTATTATAGGTTTGCTAATTATAAAATCAATCATTTCTAGTATGTCTTGGACCTTAATACTTTTCTCCGAATCAATAATCCGAAAATCTGGATGAGTTTTGCCATCGAAGAGATGACAAGACTGACAACTACCGCAATACTCATTTGACTCATCACACAAAAGAGATTTTGAAAATTCTTTTGCTAAAGAAAATTTTCCTATTCCCTCATTACCATAAAAAATATATGCATGGGAAAGTTCATTCTTATGAATGTGATTTTTTAATTCATTTTTAGCATCCACATGACCTACTATTTTTTCAAACATAAACTACTCCATATTAAAAGATTTCCAAATCAAATATCGGCCAAAATCTAAAAATTGCTTCTCCGATAATTTTCTCTTCTGCAACAAGCCCAACTATACTGCTCCTGGAATCTAAACTGACCGCACGATTATCTCCCATCATGAAGTACTCATCTTCTTGAATTTCCTCAATGTAAACATCACCCATAGTTACGGTATTAATATATGGTTCATCTAATTTCTCATCATTTACAAAAACTTCACCATTCTCTATTACAATCTTGTCACCAGGTATACCTATGGCCCTCTTAATTAAATTCTTATTTGTGTTTTCACTTACAAATAGACGTTTAATTGGACTAAGTGTTTGAATATCCATTTTAGTTAGTTTAATATCCGTTTCAAAAGTAACTATGTCTCCATTTTCTATTTTTGCTATCTTAGAAATAAACAACATGTTTTTCTCTACTAAAGTTGGAACCATTGAAGTATTGTAAACTGTTGTGATTCCAAAAAATATATTGAAAATAAAGACTACTATCAATGCAAAAATTATTGATTTTGCCCATTCGAAAATTTCTTTTAACAAATTTAATCCTCCTTGATTACTGCAATATTATCTTTGATTTCACCTGATAAACCTAATACATTAACTCCCTTTTCATTAAGCTGCAAAACTAAATGTATCATACTGTTATCTATCTCTTCTCCAGGAATAAGTAGAGGAACCCCAGGTGGATATGGAATAATAAATTCTGAAGCTGTCCGTTTAGAAGAATCTCTTATATTTACATCTTCACTCTCGCTATAAAAAGCATCACGAATCGACATTCTCTTGACAGGTCGCACATACTCCATTGTATCACATCGTGATGCAATTATCAGGTTGTCAAACGATATTGAATCGAGTGCTCTCGATAATACTAAAAAATCTTCTCTTGTATTCGCAATAGATGGAATCAACACAATCCCTTTATCATAAGCATACTCTACTTGAATCCGATAATCGCTTCTTAAAATCATTTCCAATTGATGAAAACCTACTCTTTTGTTTCCCTTGTCAATTAAAACTATCCGCATTGGATCCAAAATACTATTCTTTATCGTCATTCTTTTCAGATATTTATGATTCTCAAGATTTTCATTGAATTCATTAATAATGTTCAATAAATTCTCGCTCATCGTTTCACCATTATCAGCCATTAGATTCATTGCTGCATCTATCGATGCCATGATGAGGTATGAAGGCGATGATGTTTGATGTATTCTCAGCAAACTCTCCATTTTTTTTCGATTGACTCTCTTGCTATTCAAATGCAAGACAGACGCCTGAGTGAGCGCTGGTAAAGTTTTATGAAAACTTTGGATACTTACATCAGCTCCTTGTGAAATTGAGTCGTCAGGCAATAACTTAGAGGATTTCAAGTGAGCTCCATGTGCCTCATCCACTATCAAAACCTTCCCAATCGAATGTAGATACTCAGA
Organism: Bacillota bacterium; assembly: GCA_034721975.1. GTDB lineage: Bacteria > Bacillota > Clostridia > Peptostreptococcales > Acidaminobacteraceae > DAOURC01. The sequence continues at coordinate 41,349 of JAYENG010000147.1, read as the reverse complement.
AATTTCTTTTATCGGACTAACAACACCGAGATATGTCGGACTGGTTAAAACCATTCCTTTCGCTTCTGGACACTTTATAAATTTTTCTTTAACTACTTCAACATTTATTGCTTTAATCGCACCAGATTTCGAATCTATCTCCGGGTATATATACTCAGCTTCAATTCCTCCCAAGATCAACGCACTATAAACAGAGCGATGACATTCACGCGAGATGATAAGTTTGTCACTAGGATTTGCAATAGCCATAACAGCGCTATATATCCCCGCCGTTGAACCATTAACAATAATATAACTCTTATCAGAATCATAATACTCCGATATCATTTCTTCTGTTTCTTTTATCATGCCTACAGGATTATGAAGATTATCCGCCCCTGGAATTTCAGTTATATCGTATTTAAGATAACCAGAAAAATAGGAAGACAATAATCTCCCGTTTTTATGGCCCGGCATATGAAATGAAATTAAATTCTCATCACTTATTCTTTTTAATCCTTCAAGAATTCGCATCTTTTTTTATCCCCTCTTGAATAGAACTTGCAAATCCTAAATCAGGTTCAATAATCAATTTTATACGATTGCCATTTCTCGTGAATTCAATGAAATACCATCGTTTAAAATCATTATCCTGAACATATCGATGCTTTCTAGATACTTTCATATCATTATTAGTAGAATCATATGGCTCGAATACTAAAATGTTATGAAAATCGATATTATAAAAAGTATGATTCAAGTGACTGATCACTCGTTCTATTATCAATTCATTCGAAATTATTTTATATATATAATTCGCCATTGAATAAAAAACAATATTGTAAATATAGATAGCACCTAGTCCTACAATCAGTAAGGCGACAACGCTTGATATAAGCGGATTGATATTCACTAAAATTCGTAGACTTAAATTCATTAAGAAAACTGTTAATATCAGCACACTTACTACTTTTATGTAACTGACTCCTTTAGTAGGTAGTGATTGTCTTGTTATTTTTGTCATGTTTTCTCCTTTTTCTTTTCTATTAATTGAAACCTCTGTTATAATTATTCTATCACAAATTAAAATAATACCAATATCTTTAGGAGGTAAAAATGTTATCTAAGAAATTATCTAGTGTAACTCCTTCTTTTACTGTGGGAATCAGTACAAAGGTTAAGGAATTGAAGAAACAAGGCCAAGATATCACTAATTTAAGCATTGGAGAACCCGATTTTTTCACACCTGAAAATGTCAAGGAAGCTGCGATAAACGCAATTCGAAACAACTTGACTAAATACGATGCGGCTTCAGGGGTTTTAGAGTTGAGACAGGCAATATGTAAAAAACTTAAAAATGACAACAATTTAGATTACGAAGCAAATCAGATTGTCGTATCGTCCGGTGCAAAACATTCAATAACCAACATACTTATGGCAGTACTCAATCCTAATGATGAGGTCATCATACCAGCGCCATATTGGGTAAGCTACCCTGAAATGGTTAAATTGACTGGTGGAGTTCCTATTTTTATCAACGCAAAAAAGGAGAATTCTTTTAAAATACAACCACAAGAACTACATGATGTTATCACAGAAAACACTAAAGCGATATTCATAACAAATCCTTCAAATCCGACAGGGGCAGTTTACAACAAAGAAGAACTCAAAAAGATTGTGGATATTTGTGTGCAAAACAACATCTATATACTTTCTGATGAAATTTATGAAAAAATCATCTTTGATAAAGAATTTACAAGCATCGCTTCATTTTCAAAAGAAGCTTACGATTTAACAATAACTATCAACGGCCTTTCAAAATCAGCATCGATGACTGGATGGAGAATCGGCTACACGGCTTCTAATCTTGAACTTGCAAAAGCTATGGGAAGCATTCAAGGACATTTAGTTTCTCATCCTTGCACCATCTCTCAATGGGCCGCACTTAAGGCTGTCGAGAACTGTGAAGAAGCTACTCAAGAAATGGTTGAAATATATAGAACAAGAAGAGATTTGGTTATAGATCTCTTTAAAGGTATCCCTAAAGTATCGATAATCGAACCCGATGGTGCCTTCTATTTCTTCATTGACATCAGTCAGCTTAAAGACAGCTTGGATTACAAAGACAGTCTTTCATTGAAAGTTTGCGACGATCTATTGGAAAATCAAAAGGTCGCGTTTGTCCCAGGCATCGCTTTCGGTAATGACGACTTCATAAGAATGTCTTATGCAACCAGCATAGACAACATAAAAATCGGTTTGGACAAACTGAAAAAATACACCGAATCACTTTAAATATAAAAAGCAACAACTTCCGTTATAATCTATAAATAGGCTGAAGACATAAAAAACAGCAGATATTCATTTTACTCTGCTGTTTTTTCTATGCTGCTCAATTAGATAAATAGCTATCGGTAATTCACAAAGCAATGCAAACTTCAAATCATCTGAAACTCTTGTAAATACTGCTACTTCGTAGATTCTTTTCTTTGTATTCTCACTACGCATTCGACGTAAATGGGCACTCCCCTAACTACTCATAAATATTAAGCTAGAATTGTTAACCACAACTCTTCTGATTCAATAACAAATTCTGATACCAAACTAATAAACGGACCATAATCCATAGTTGTATGTGCTAGATCTAGTACATCATAATACTCTGCACGTCGTTCATTTTTTATAATTATCGGTGTATAACCATACTTCATCAATTCAAAATTTAGAAGCAAACGAGCTGTTCTTCCATTTCCGTCTATAAAGGGATGGACCTTAACAAACTCTCCATGCAATAATGTCGCTTTAATAACTGGGTGATACTCATGCCACTCATTTTGATATTCTTTTATTAATTTTTGCATAAGATAATCAAGTTCATAGTAGTTTGGTGGTATGTGTTTTGCGCCACTTATCAATACATTTTCTTTTCTATATTTGCCAGAATTATCATTATCTATTTCTTTTAGAATTAATGTGTGAATATTTTTAAGATTCCATTCAGTCAATTGTTCTTCATCACTAATCATGTCTTCAATAAAAAGTATTGCTTCTCTATGATTTATTGTTTCAAGATGCTCAACAACGCTCTTTCCCCCAATTGTGATACCTTCTAATACTACTTTAGTTTCGGACATAGTTAATGTGTTACCTTCGATTGCATTACTATTATAAGTCCACTCCACTATCAATTTATCATGAAGAGATTTAGCCACATTTATAGGTAAAGGTCTATAACTGTCTATTCTCCTCTTCAATTCATCAATCTTCCTGAAATCGTAATTGAGCCCAATATACTTAACATTTTGTATCTCTCTACCATCAATTGGTTTAACTGCTTTTTCAGGTATTGACCAGCTACGACCTATTTTAGTTGCTCCCTCTATTCTTCCTTCACTACATAAAACTCTAACTCGTCTATCAGAAATCCCCCATTTTTTACTTACTTCATGAACACTCAAATATACCATAATAATCACCCTACTTATATATTATACCGTTATCGGAATATTATCAAGTTTCTATTATACCGTTTGTGGACTAATAGAGACAGTTTTTAAATAATCGAGTAGGAGATAATTAATTAATTTAATTACCGACCTCTCACACCACCTGCGTACCGTTCGGTACACGGCGGTTCAATAGAATTAACTTACTCTTTCATATGTATCCGATAAAGAAATAAGACCAGCTTTCTTAAGTCGTGCATTTGTAATAGTTCTTGCAAGAATAGGGCTATTGGATATTCTCCAGTAGCTTTTCCTTGTATTGGCATATTCCCAAGCATTACCTTTATTCAAACCCAGCTTCTTAAGATTATTAAATGTTAACTTCCTGATTTTTAACTACTCAAAGCCTCATTTTAATAATTTATTTATTGAGAATAAGGCTTTTTTCTATTTACTTATTTATAACTGTTTACTTATGACTTCTGCCATTTTCTTTACGACTGTTACATCTTTTATTCCAAAAGCCTTTAATATTTCTTTCTGATTCGATGAAACTGCATGATCTAATCTATAAATACCATCCAACCTTTTTACCATCTCTATTTTTTCTAATTCTTTTAGCGCTGCAGGTACAGTCATATAATTTGACTTTTTATCATCTTCTAGCATTTTATCTTTTAAACTTGTATAAATTTTATTCCTTACTATTAATGCTATAAACTCCATAAATATTTTTGCATCTGTAGATTCATTCGAATGAACACGAAGGCTCTTATTCCCCAGATATGATTTGTCACCTCTAAATAATTTTTCCGAAGCATCTCTTTGTTTATATAATGACAAGGCATCTGCTGCACTCATCTCTTCAGATGTAATAATCACAAAATAACCACATAAGCTTATTTCACGATCTATTACATCCGTTCTTTCACGTGCTCCAACAAATACTTCATCTTCATCATGAAATATTAGATCAAAATACTTTTCATATGTTTTCAAGGACTTTTTAACTACTTTCCATTTGTATTTTTCTAATTGCTTTGCATACCTATCAATCTTTGTTTCCAACACTTCCCGCTCTGCCGCATGTTTCCTTACGCTATAAAACACATGGAAATATCTTTCTTTTTTATCTGATGGATACAAAGGCCTCTTTACTGTTATACCACTCGTTTTATACATTCTTATACTATGTTTTCTTTTATCTTCAAATGTACCTTTATTTGATAGAATTAACTCGCTGGCTAATTTTTTCATACCTTTCATCATAATAACAAAATCATAACCGCACTTATCCACATACTTAATATTAGGTTTACTAAAATAACCACGATCAATTATAAAACCAACATTTTTATAACCGTAACTTTTTGTCTTTTCTAAAGCAAATTGTAATTGCGAAACATCAACTATGCTACCAGGGTAGTCTTCATAAAATAAAGGTTCTCTATTATGCACATCATAAGCAATCGCATAATTTATCTGCGGCTTATCACTTCCATCTTTAGAATGACCAAACTCTGCTAGTTCAACATCTCCAGCTTGACAGCTTTTGTTTGTAGAATCATAAGAAATATATATTTTTTCTTCTAAATTTCTATTTTCATTCCACTTATTTAAGAACTCCACACTTTGATCTATAGTTATACTATTTATAAAATCAGAAACCTTATAATCACTAAAAATATGCATGTCTTTCGTCATCAAAGGATGATTATATGCATAATCAGTATAATACCGACCTGCATTATTTTCTGCAATAATGGTGTAAGCAACTAAATCCATAAATAATCCACTATCTTTTCCTATTATGTCTCCTATCATTTTATCTAAACCATACTCTTTTAGAATCTTCTTGATTATCATATAGGCACCAATATGTAAACATGAACTTCTGCTCTCTGATGATTTCCCTTCAGGTATTTCTGCTTCAGGAAAATATTTCAGATAGTTTGGATTTGGATACATCATTTCAGGATTATCTGAACAAACTTTACCAATCGTAGTCCGTTTAGGAATATTATATTTCTTTTCTGGCTTATAAATTTTTGCGTATTCATAGTGAACATAAATAGCATTTTTTCTTTTTTGTTTATAAATCTTACCCTTTATTTTAGGAAGTTCTACTAAATAATCAAAGTACATATGCCGCCTCCTTTTGAGTAGTTATACATACTCAATTTATACCATAAACAAACTCTGAAATCAAGAGAAAATCTAGAATTCTCAATCATTTCAGAGTTCTTTTTTTGGTTGAGTACAATTATTTTAGGAAGTTAACAGACAATGTATTCCCTGAATTCAAACCTTTCTTTGATAATAAGTTCTCAAAAACAAGTTTGTTTTCCAAATTGTAAGATGATTTATTTTGCTGACGCAAAGCCAATTTCTCTCCCTCATTCACTATGTTTAGAAGAGGGAGTTTTCTTAACTATCGAGATAAATAAGTATGATGAATTCAATGAAATTCTTACCGTTAAGAGATATTTCAGAAGAAACTTGCATTCTTCTGAATTTTAATCTCTCTTTAAGATTTCTAAATTCTTTTTCTAATTATTTTCACTATGCAATATTTCCAACCACTTTATATTGTTTATAGCGCTACAAAGGCTTATTAGCCAAGGAGGAATTCAAATAAATTTATGTGAATAATGCCTTCTTTTGAAAGATTGATCTTATCCATCGTAATAAGATATTTGGGATATTGATCATTGATTTTCAGAAGTGGTCTTAACTCTCTTTCATATGTTGTTTCATCAAGTGCTGTAAGGCTAACCTGATAATATAATCTTTCCTCACCTTTAATCGCAATAAAATCAATCTCATAGGTCATATTTTTGCCAACAGATACTTCATATCCCATTCTTAACAATTGAAGATATACAATGTTTTCAATTATATGTCCAAGATTTCCCTGTCTATATCCAATAAGTTTACTTCTCAACCCAGTATCAACCACATAATATTTCCCGTTGGTTTTTAGACGTTCTTTACCCCTTATATCATAGCGTTCGCATTGATATAACATATGTGCATCACACATCAGCTTCAAATAATTATCTACTGTATCCGAGGTGATCTTGTGGCCGTTAGATATCAACGTGTTCTTGATTGAATTTGCCGACATGGGATTTCCGATATTTTCAAATACGAATTTAGCAACTTTGTAAAAAGTACCCTCATCTCTAATTCTTCCACGCAATACTATGTCTCTTGTAAAAATCGAATCAAACAGACCAGATGTGATTGCATCAATTAATTCAGGTTTATCTGTTAGGCAAACTGCCGGAAAAGATCCTATCCGTAAATATTCATCAAAACGCTCTTCTAATAAATTCTTTTCATCATAATTTTTAAATCTAAGAAATTCAGAAAAAGAAAGTGGAAATACTTTATATTCTATATATCTTCCTGATAGATATGTCATATTTTCACCAGAAAACATTCTAGAGTTTGACCCTGTTACATATATATCTACATTGAAACTGACTCTTATACTATTAATAACCTTTGCCCATTCTTCCACTTCCTGAATCTCATCAATAAGTAAATATATCCTAGATTCATTCAGAATCTTATCCTTGATGTAATTGTGCAAATCATCGCCATTCTTTAATTTATCAAACTCAAATTTCTCATAGTTGATTTCTATAATGCTATCTTCATCTATTCCAATAGTAAGCAAATATTGTTTTAATAAAATAAGTAATGATGATTTACCAGAACGGCGAACGCCAGTGATCACTTTAACAAAGTCATTGTCTTTACTTTGAATCAATTTATCTAAGTATTTATCTCTAGCTATCATAATGCCTCCTTAAGTCTTTTTTATTATTATAGTCGTATTTTAAGAATTTTTCAAGATTTTACGAGTTCTAATCGTATTTTGTGATTTTATCATTCTTTTTCCTACTGCAGTTCTGCTTTTAAATTGATTTCCCTTTATAAAAATAATATAAAAAACCATGAAAAACTTGATGTTCTTCATGGTCTCTGGTTATTTCATCCTATATGAACTTTTTAATGGCACTATCCGATTGAATACTAACCGTCCCTCTTTTGTATCTTTACTGTCGACTGCAAAATATCCATGTCTGAAGAATTGGTACTTGTCGATCGGTTTTGAATCCTTCATATTTTCTTCTACGAATCCATGAGTGACAACTAGCGATTCTTTATTCAACTCGCCATCTTCATCGATAATAGAATCATAAAGCCTAAACTCGGCAGGAACTGCCTTTTTAGCCTCTACCCAGTGAATAGTTCCATTAGGTTTTCTCTCTTTAAATCCGCTGCCGCTTTTAGTCATCGGGTCATAGGTACATTTCAATTCGATGATTTCACCATTTTCATCTTTTATCACTTCATTGCATTTTATAAAATACGCATGCTTGAGTCTAACCTCAGCACCAGGATAAAGTCTCTTCCATTTCTTTGGTGACTCTTCAATAAAATCCTCTTTCTCAATGTAAATCTCATTTGAAAATGGAATCATTCTCGTTCCCATTTCCTTATTTTCCTGGTTGTTTTCAGCTTCCAACAATTCAAATTCATTTTCATCATAGTTGGTTATCGTCACTTTCAAAGGATTGATGACAGCCATAGTACGAGGTGATTTAAGTTTTAAATCTTCTCTTACAAAATGTTCGAGCATCATGCTGTCGATCAAACTGTTGCTCTTTGAAACCCCAACCGCTCTAGCGAAATCCTTTATTGCTTCCGCTGTATAACCTCTTCTTCTCAGACCTGAAATAGTAGGCAGTCTAGGGTCGTCCCAACCATCTACAACTTTTTCATCCACTAATTGTTTCAATTTTCTCTTGCTCATGACAGTATTGGTCATTTCAAGTCTTGCAAATTCTATCTGTCTCGGGACTGCTTCCATATCACAATTTTCTACAAACCAATCGTATATAGGTCTATGGTCTTCAAATTCCAGCGTACAAAGAGAATGTGTGATTCCCTCTATTGCATCTTCTAGCGGATGAGCAAAATCGTACATAGGATATATGCACCATTTATCCCCAGTCTGGTGATGAGTCTTATGGGCTATCCTATATATAATAGGATCTCTCATATTTATATTAGGACTACCCATATCGATTTTCGCTCTTAAAACTCTAGATCCATCTTCATATTCACCATTCTTCATTCTAGTGAACAAGTCTATATTATCTTCTATTGAACGTTTTCTATACTTGTTTTCTATACCTGTTTTAGTGAGTGTTCCTCTATCTTCACTTATTTTTTCAGGTGTCGAGTCATCTACATAAGCAAGTCCTTTTTTAACTAAAATCATCGCTCTATCATACATCTCGTCAAAGTAATCAGATGCATAGTGAAGACTATCCCATTCATAACCAAGCCATTTTATATCGTTCATAATCGACTCTACGTATTCCACATCTTCTTTTACTGGGTTTGTGTCGTCGAATCTTAAATTTGTTTTCCCGCCGAATTCTTCAGCTAAATCAAAGTTGATGATAATCGCCTTTGCATGGCCAATATGAATATAACCATTTGGTTCTGGTGGAAACCGCGTTGTAATTTTTTTGTGTTTTCCCGACTCTAAATCATCAATAATGATTTTTTTAATGAAATTAGATGTTGCTTTTGCTTCTTCCAAAATATTCACCTCCTAAAATTTACTATCGTCAAATTCACTTATTCGTTTTTCAACTTTTGAAATTATATCTTTAATAACTTCATTGTTGAAAGGATTTGATAATTTCCCTTTCTCTATAAGCTTGGTGAAAGGTTCACTCCCTGCCACTCTGCACATATCTAAATATTCTTTCCATGCACTTTCCCTATCTTTATCAAATTTATTATAAATCTCAAAAGCTGCAATTTGAGCTAATGTATAATCTATATAGTAAAAAGGAACCTCGTAAATATGTCCTTGCTTTTGCCAAAAACCACCTCGTGCCAAATATTCATTGTCGCCATAATCTAAATACGGCATGTATTTTTTCTCGATTTTCCTCCATAGGGTTTTTCTTTCTTTCGGCGTCAACTCTGGATTTTCATATACTTCATGTTGAAATTCATCTACCGTGACTCCATAAGGAATAAAAGTCAAACTATTTTGCATATGCATGAATTTAAACTTCTCATCGTTTTCACCAAAGAACAGATCCATCCATGGCCAAGTAATGAATTCCATCCCCATAGAGAATATCTCCGCCGCTTCAGTTGTCGGCCAAACAAATTCAGGTTCGTTATAGTGTCTTCCACAATAGACTTGTAATGCATGACCAAATTCATGGGTCAGAACCGTCACGTCCCCAAATGTTCCATTGAAATTAGAAAAGATGAACGGCATTTTTTCTCCATGTATATATGTACAGTATCCGCCGGCTGCTTTACCTTTTTTAGCAGTCAAATCCATCATTTCATTTTCAACCATCAAACCGAAAAATTCATTCGTTTCATTTGAAAGTTCTTTATACATTTTTCTGGCGCTGTCGACTATCTTTTCTTCTGCTGCCTCGGGTTTAGGGTTTCCAGTTTTAAATGAATACTTGTTGTCAAAATACATTAGATGGTCTACATCTATTCTTTTTTCTTGTCTTTCCATCAATCGATTGCTCACCGGCGTAATAAATTCATGAACCGCTTCCCTAAAGACTTTTACATCTTTGGCTGAATAATCTGTTCTGCCCATTCTCGCATAAGCCAGATCGATAAAGTTATCATATCCAAGTTTTAAAGCTATTTGGTGTCTCAAATGAACAAGTTGATCATAAATATTGTCAAGCTCATCCTCATTGGCTTCAAAAAACCCGAAATACGCCTCGTGTGCATCTTTTCTCATATCCCTGTCATTATCAGTCAAGTGCGGTCCCATCTCCGCTAGCGTCAATTTCATGCCCGAAAAGTCGATTTTAGCAGAAGCAATCAGTTTGTCGTATTCACTGACTAATTTATTCTCATTTTGCAGATCTTCAATCACTTCATCGCTGAAAATTTTCAAGCTTACTTCAGCAAGATTAAAAAACTGAACAGGTCTGAGCACCTTTAGCTCATCAATGAATTTTGAATCTAAAACAGTTTCATAAAATCTCTTCACAACACTAAAAAATTCTGGACCCGCTTCATTAAAAAAATCGTTTTCCCGATCATAAAAAATGTCTGAAGTATTTACACTATGCCGAATATAACAAATATTTTCCATAGTATCGTAAAACTTTCTTTTTTCATTGATCAACGAAATGATTTCATTTTGCCTCTTTGCAGTTTTGGCAGTTTTAAAAACTTCTATATACGTCAAGATTTCTTCTCCTAGAATAGTCAAATCAGGCCTTATATATTTAATATCTGAAAATTTCATCGTCAATCTCCTTACTTGATTTCTGTTTTACCACCCATATAATGAACTAAAGCATCCGGCACTGTTATTGTACCCTCTTTGGTCTGGTAATTCTCAATAATCGCCGCCAGAGTTCTTCCTACAGCAAGTCCCGATCCATTTATAGTGTGTATGTGGTTTACTTTATTAGTCTCAGAATCTCTATATCTGATATTGCCTCTTCTCGCTTGATACCCTTCAAAGTTGCTGCAAGAACTGATTTCTACGTATCTATTATAACTCGGCATCCATACTTCAATATCATAGGTTTTCGCACTAGAAAAACCTAAATCGCCGCCACAAAGCAAAACCACTCTATATGGTATTTTCAATCTTTTTAAAACTTCTTCTGCATTTAACAATAGTTTTTCAAGCTCTTCATAAGAATTTTCCGGTTTTACAAATTTCACAAGCTCCACTTTATTGAATTGATGTTGCCTGATCAATCCACGGGTATCTCTTCCCGCCGAACCGGCTTCTTTTCTAAAACAAGGAGTATATGCCGTATGGTAGATCGGAAGTTTTTCACCGTCGAGAATCTCATTCATATATAGATTGGTTATAGGCACTTCAGCAGTGGGCACTAAAAAGAAATCCTTTGCAGGAACATGGAACATATCATCTTCAAATTTAGGCAATTGCCCTGTACTAATCATCGCATCTCTATTTACCATGAATGGCGTTAAAACTTCTGTATAACCGTGTTCTATCGTATGCAAATCAAGCATGAAATTAATCAATGCCCTTTCCATTTTTGCTCCCATTCCCTTTAGAACAGTGAATCTGGTTCCTGCAATCTTTGTAGCTCTTTCAAAATCCAAAATATCAAGGTCTACTCCTAAATCCCAATGGGGTTTAGATTCAAAATCGAATTCAGTCGGTTCAGACCATTTTCTAATCTCAGTATTGTCCTCGTCAGAATCACCTGATGGAGTCTCCGCATTTGGAGTATTAGGCACTGCTAGCAACAAATCTTTCAAAGATTCATCGACTACCTTTACCTTATCATCGTAACCCTTGATCTCCTCAGATAAATTCTTAAGTTCCTCCATTAACGCTTCAGTATCTTTGCCTTCTTTTTTATACTTGGGAATCTCTTTAGATTTTATCTTTTGTTCATTTTTCATTGTTTCTACTTTAGTCAGCAACTCTCTTCTCTTTTTGTCAAGTTCTACAATGGCATCAATTCCAAAATCGCCCTTGCCTCTAAGCGAAATAAGTCGTTTGACTTCGTCAAATTCCATTCTTAATCTTTTAATATCCAACATAAAAACACCTCCTGTAAAATAAAAAATACCCCTAATCACTTACTAAAAAATAGTAAGGGACGAGAAGTACCCGCGTTGCCACCCTAATTGGTCTTAATGACCCACTTAAAAGTTATTTACGATAACCAAACGTATAACTCCAGGCTAGATTCAAAGGCATACTCAACGACTTGCACCATCCATCGTCTCTCTACAAAATACAATCCTTCTACTGATTCCCATCACAGTCACTATTAATTTTCAATTATGATATCATATAAATCTTTAGTTTTCAATATATTAAACGCCAATCGTTCAGCTTTTTCCATTTCTTCTTGTAGTTTTAAACCTCTAAGTTTGAATTTTTTTCCTATTTCTTCCACAGAAAAAGGTTTTTCATACCCAATACCATAGCGCATAAAAATCATTTCCTTATATTTTTGATCTATTTTTGCACTGATTATTGCATCTTTTACATGAAGATTGTCAAAATTCGTCATCCGATCACCTCTTAAGTTCCTTATATTTATTAAATAATTCAAAGGATTGTTTTACCATGTCATCAGATAGAGAATTCTCTATCTTTATAGAACCTTTTTCCTGATTATCTGTTAAAAGACTTTTTTCCATCAAAATTTGTTTAACTCGATTAACAGTTCCCATATTGCCATCATATATTTTTATGCCTTCTCCAAATATATTCCTTAAAACTCTTTTAAGATATAAAAAATGTGTGCATCCCAGTACTATCGATTCCATTTTTTCTGCATCATAATCACTAAATATTTCCTCGATATAACTTTCAATTTCAATTCCACTGATAACTCCATTTTCAACCATTGTCACCAATTTAGGACTTGAAATTTTAAGCACTTTACCTTTTCCTTTAAGTCTATCAATAAGCGAATTAAACTTATCGAGTCTCAAAGTCATCGGGGTAGCCATAACAGCGATATGACCTCCATCATTATCCTTCAATGCAGGTTTGATTGCAGGTTCCATGCCGATAATTGGAATAGGGTACTTGTCCCTCAAATGATTTATCGCAGCGCTTGTTGCGGTATTACAAGCGATAACAACTACCTTGGCCCCTCTATCTATTAAATGTTCAACCGCTTTGTCTGTTAAAGCGATAATGTCATTTTGACTCCTGACACCATAAGGAGCATTGATGGAATCTCCATAGAATATAAAATTTTCACAGGGCATCGCTTCCACTAAATCTGCTAATACAGTTACTCCACCCATTCCCGAATCAAAAACACCGATAAAATTTTGCATAACATTCCTCATTAATAATTTTTATTAAATTATATCATATTTACAATTTAAAAGGGTATACTAGTAGTGAGGTGATAGACGTGAAGTATCCTGTAGAGAAACTAATACGCATTGCGGGTAATCGTTATGCATTGGTAGAAATCATTTCCAAGCGTTCTAGACAACTTAGAAGAATAGATGATTCTATTTTGATATCCGACGCTATAGATACATCTATCGATGAACTGCTTGATGATACCTTACATTTCTATAATTATAAAGAATAGAGACCTTTTAAAGGTCTCATTTTATTAGCAAACTTATATCCAAAGCTTTATATGAATGGGTCAGTGCTCCTACAGAAACAACATCTACTCCTGTTGAAGCGATCTCTCTAACGGTGTCGAGAGCAACTCCGCCGGAAGCCTCGATAACAGCCCTTCCTTTTGCGATTTCCACCGATTTTCTCATTTCCTCGACACTCATGTTATCAAGCATTATTATATCAGCTTTTGCCTCTAATGCTTCATTCAACTCTTCGATATTTTTAACCTCTACTTCTATCTTCATCGTATGAGGAATATTTTCTTTTCCAAGTTCAACCGCTTTTTTAATCGATCCCACGGCTTGAATGTGATTATCTTTAATCATCATGGTATCTGATAAATTATATCTATGATTAAAGCATCCTCCCACTCCAACTGCGTATTTTTCCAGTATTCTAAGATTCGGCGTTGTTTTTCTCGTATCTACAATTCTAGTATCCAATCCCTTAACCTTATCCGCAAATTCTCTTGCCAAAGTGGCAATTCCAGACATTCTTTGCAGTAAATTTAGAGCAAGTCTTTCGCCTTTTAAAATAGTTCTAGTATTTCCGAACAATTCTAAAATCACATCACCTTGTTCTAAAGAATCTCCATCGTTAAAATTCTGCGTAAATTCAACATCTCCACCCAAAATTTCAAACACCTGTTTAAAAACTTCAACTCCAGCTAATATTCCCGTTTCCTTAGAAACCAAATATGCATTGGATTGAGCTTTTTCATCAATCAACAAATCGGTAGTTGCATCGAAATAATTGATATCTTCTTTTAACCCATTTTTTATAATATCCTCTATCAATAATTTATTCATCATTCTTCTCCAAATAATGGCTGCCGAGAGATTCTTTTCTCTTTAAAGCCATTTCTATGATTAAGCTAGATACAGTTATCATATTTTTAAACTCTAAAAACTCTTTTTCATAACTATATATATGCCCATATTTATCTTCCAACATCCGAATTCTATGCTTGGCACTTAAAAGTTTTGTCCTTGTTCTAAGTATATTTACCGATTTGTCCATTATCGTTTTTAAAACAATAACATCATTTTTATATTCAAGAATTTCTTCATTCAACTTTTCATTTTTTATAAAACATTTTTTGATATCGAATTTTCCACTATGATTGATTGTGTCTGATGCCCTTTTACCATAAACAAGACCCTCCGATAGAGAATTCGACGCCAATCTATTTGCTCCTTGAACTCCTGTTCTTGCAGATTCTCCACAGCTATAAAGACCTTCAATGTTCGTTCTTCCAAAGAGATCTGTTTTTATCCCACCCATTAAATAATGCGCTGAGGGGTTGACAGGTATCCACTCTTTCCTGGGATCTACATTTTGAGAAATGCAATAATTGAAAATACTTGGAAATCTTTTTTCAAAGTAACCCTTTTTAAAATGAGTCACATCAAGATAAATATCTTTATTTCCTTGTAGTTCCTGCTCTTTTATTATCGATCTTGAAACAATGTCTCTGGGAGCCAGGTCTTTTAAAGAATGGTATTTTTCCATAAAGGCTTCTCCGCTGTCATTTCTTAAGATGCCGCCTTCACCTCTTACAGCTTCCGAGATTAAAAAAGCCTCTCCCTTCGAATGAAATGGTGTAGGGTGAAATTGAATGAATTCCATATCCTGAATAACAGCTCCCGCTCTATACGCAACAGCTATTCCATCTCCTGTACATATAGAAGAGTTTGTAGAATTCAAAAATAACTTTCCAACTCCTCCAGTCGCCAACACAACGTGATTTGTTTTGATCAAGTTCTCTTTCCCATTCATCAATACAATTGATCCTCTTACTGAATTATTCTCTGTAAGGACGTCAACTAAAAAAGCGTTTTCATAACAATGAATATTATCTCTTCGCTTCACAACCTGTATCAATTTTTCAATTATTTCTTTACCTGTATAATCTTTTTTATGGATGATCCTTCTTTTTGAATGACCACCCTCTCTTGTAAATGATATTTCACCATCTACTTTGTCAAAATCAACTCCATATTCTATAAGTTTTTCAACGTTTTTTCTACCTTCTTCAATCAGAACTTTAACCGCCGGCAAATCATTATAAAATCCTCCAGCTTCAAAAGTGTCGTCAATATGGCCTTGGAAATCTTCTTTATTGAAAGTTACAGCAACACCACCCTGCGCCAGATATGAATTGTTTGTCTTCAAATCGTCTTTTGAAATCAAGCAAACTTTTAAGGAATCGTCAATATTGAGTGCAGTAAATAGTCCCGCTATTCCAGAGCCGACAATCAATACATCGCACTCAATCGTTTCCAATAAATCAGTATTAAAACTTGTCAAATATCTCATTTTGTTATTTCAGCATCCTCTCTAACGCTTTATTTGCCTTAAATGCTGTTTCTTTATCAAGACTAATTTCGAATTCTTCATTTTTCAATGCTCTATAAATATCTTCCAATCCTGTCTTTTTCATGTTTTCACAGATTAATTTCTCAGTAAGTATTATGAATTCTTTATCAGGGTTCTCTTTTTTCAACGAATGGATAATTCCCTTTTCAGTTCCGATAATAAATTTTTTATCATCACTATTTTTTACAAATTCAATAATCTGAGAAGTAGAACCTACAAAATCTACAGCATGAAAAACTTCCGGTCTGCATTCAGGATGAACTAAAATCTTAACTCCAGGATGCTTTTCTTTTATAATTTCAACATCCTCCAATATGACATAATCATGTGTTGGGCAAAATCCTTTCCATTTAACTATTTCTACATCTTCAATCTGTTCATCTACAAAACTTCCTAAATTTTTATCTGGTACAAACAACACTTCTTTTGCTCCAATTTTTTCTACAACATCTACAGCATTTGCCGAGGTACAGCACACATAACTCTCCGCTTTGACTTCTGCAGATGAATTAACATAAGTAACAACCTTCAACTCGGGATTTTTTTTCTTGAATTCTTTTATTTCTTCAGCAGAAGCCATGTCCGCCATAGGGCATCCAGCTTCTTTAACCGGTAAAATTACTTTCTTTGAAGGATTCAGTATTTTTGCACTCTCTGCCATAAAATGCACACCACAAAAAATAATTAAATCTTGTTTGACTTTTATCGCTTCCTTTGCCAATTGTAGCGAATCCCCAACGAAATCTGCAATATCTTGAACCTCGCCGATTTGATAGTTATGTGCAAGTATTACTGCATTTTTCTCGATTTTCAACCTATTTATTTCTTTAATCAATTCTTTTTTATCCATTTATGTACTCCTCATTTTAAAATTCAATATATTATACCATATAAACAGCAAAAAGGACTACTTAGTAGTCCTATCAACCATTTTACCTGCATTCCATTTTGAATGCTCTATGTGGTAAATCAGTGCATCGGTTGCTGCTTTTATATCTTTTGCTAAAAACGCATCTAATATCTGCTTATGTTCTTTTAGCGCTTCTTCAACTCTACCTTCTGAAGCCAATGATGATTTTCTAGTAGATTTGATAAATTGTTGAAAATCAGTAAGCACATGTTCTAAATAGCGACTGCTTGAAGCCTTGTAAATAACTTCATGAAATCGAGTATTAAGTTCGAATATCTTCTCGATATCTTTTTTCACAGTATAAAATTCCATTAACTCGTATACATCTTTTAAATCTCTTAAGGAATCTTCCGACATACGTTCAACAGACCATTTTGCAGCAATTCCCTCTATGGCCAATCGCATAGTGTAGATATCCTCTACATCCTGAGCCGTCACTCCCTTAACTATTACTCCTCTATTAGGGATATTTTCAACTAATCCGTCCAATTCAAGTTGTTTTATCGCTTCTCTAACAGGAGTCCTGGATACACCCATTTCTTCAGCAACTTTTGCTTCAATTATTTTTTCGTCATTTTTATAAACATCGTTTAATATATCCTCTCTGATTTTCTCAAAAATTAAAGTAGTTAATGATTTATTATCTTTCTTTTGATCGAAAAGTTCCACTTAAATACCTCCAATATAATTGTATACACTTCCTTACAACTAAATAATATATTAACAATTATTCATTGTCAATTTGTTTACGCATATTCATTTTGTCATATTTGTAGTATTTCAAATAAAAACACCCTAATAATCCAAATGTAAACACTTTCTCTAGTCGACAACTCCTTTATTCATATTCTTTTTCAAGTAGAAATATAATATTATCGAATTGATTAACAAAGCTATCGACAATACATTATGACTGGAAAATATATCGATCCTGTCCTTCATAAGCCCTATAAGCGGCAGCATTATAGCGGCTGATAAGGATGTAGCCAAACTTATAAAAGAAAGTACAGTCGCCCTTTTATTTGAAGGAATATATTTGTTGGAATATTTATTTATTATCGGCGCATACATCCCTCTTGCCATCTGCTGAGGAAGGATGAATAATGCTCCCAACCATATTGGAGTAATTCCCATTAAAATAAATGATACCAATAAAAGTCCGAGCATGCTCATGAATGTTCTGCTCTTTGTCAAGCTGATTATTCTAGAACTGTTTCTAGAGAAATAAGCGGCTGTCATATTGAAAAAGAAAAAGAATACTCCGAAGTATTTGACATCGATATTTACAGATTCCATGTATGGTTGGTAAAACCAAAATCCAGCTCTCATGAATGCAAAGAAAATCATTGCAAAAACTGCTACCGCCCTTATTTTACTGTGATGAATCACATATTTACCGCTTTCTTTTATCTGCGTGAAATACTTCTCACCATATTTTCCTTTTTTGTCCTCTATCGGCGGTTCGATAAAGAACATCACTATCATAAAAGCAATAGCCATGAATCCTATCGAAAAAACCATCGGCATGTATTCGTTGATCGAGTAGACGAAACTGGCCACTATTGAACCAAAAGCCTGAGTTATATAAATATAACTTCTTGCCTTCCCTTGAATTTCAGTAAATTCCTCAGTTCTATCTAAAATTTTAAGAGTGTCATAAAGCAAGGCTGAATCCGCTCCGGATTTTAACGTTATCCCCAGACTGAATACAATCTCGGCAATCATGAAATGAAAAAAACTACTGCCTGTTATATAAATAATAAGACTTAGAATCCACATTATCTTCGAGAGACCGATGCTGAACTTCCTGCCTATCTTATCTGCTATTGCACCAGTGGGAACCTCGAACACGACTATAGCTATAGCCGAAATCGATTGTAAAAACATGATTTCAGAGAAAGCCAATCCTTTGAAGAAAAGATAGATAACTATAATCGGTCCTAGAATCAGTAATTCGTCAAACATAGAATATATATAAAAAAGTTTAATATTTCGTTTAAGATTCATTTCTTGACTTTCCTCCATGTACATTCAAGAGGGTACTGTTTTAAGTACCCTCTTGTTTATCTTCTCATATTATTGACTAGAGACCACATTTCATCTGCCGCTCTTAGTGATTTAGTGTTCAGCTCATATGCTCTTTGAGTAGAAATCATCTGAATAAGTTCTTCGCCGATATCAACATTGGATTTCTCTATATAACCCTGTCTCAATATGGTTTTAGAGTTTTCCAAATCTATAGATTCGATTTCATCCGCCACCAAATACCCATTTCCATTTTCCAACAACAAATCATAATCTTCTATAGAATAGAGTTTTAACTGACCCACCGTAGATACGTTGCCATATTCATCCATTTTATTGATTTGTCCTGAATCGGTTATTTCAAGAATCGATTCTGATGATATCTCATCATAAAAATATTTCGCATCAACTTCATTACCTAAATCATCAACCAGGTGTCCTTTCTCAGAAAGCCTGAAATTGCCATTGCGAGCAAGATATAAATTATCTTCCTTATTTAAAATACCGAAATAGCCTTCTCCTTCGATAGCTATTGCATAAGGATTTTCACTTTGTACTATAGCTCCTTGTTCGGTATCTCTAGAAGGCTTGGAAACTTTTGAGCCGATTCCTATAGAAGGATTTCCCTGCCTTGCGATATTTGATAAAGGTATTCCATTATTTTTTATTGAATCGCTCAATAAACTCTCAAAATTTGTTTCTAATCTTTTATAACCATCAGTTTGACTATTAGCAACATTGTTAGAAATTAAATCTAGTTTTTCTTGAAGTGCTGCCAAACCAGATCTTCCTGTGCCTAAAATTCGATACATTTAAACCCTCCTCCTAGAGTTTCCCAACTTCGTTAACTGCTTTTGAAAGCATTTGATCAATAGATTGTACAACCCTTTGGTTCGATTCAAACGCCCTTGAAATCTCAATCATTTTAACCATTTCATCCAACACGTTCACATTGGAGTTTTCTTTAAACCCTTGAATAAGCCTAAAATCACCTTCTGTGACTTCTGTGTTTTTATTATTGATATATACTCCGTTGCCTAAATTTTCCAAATCATCATAATTTGAAAAATCGCTGATTATCATTGAGTATTTTAAATTATTATCTCTATCTATGATTCTTCCATCGCCCTTGATGTTAAATTCAGTATCCAGTAGGTTAATCTTCTCAGTCAAGCCATTTAAAGCATTTTTACCTATTAAATAATGCCCTTGACTATTGATTAGATTGCCTAGTCCATCAATATTTAAACTTCCGTTTCTAGAAAACCCATTTTGTCCGGTTTCATCGACAATCTGAAAAAACGCATTACCATCTATGGCATAATCGAGTTCTTTTCCGGTTTCAGTTATTAATCCCTGAGAGAAATCTGTCTTTACACCGTCGATTTCTGACCCTAAAGAAATACTTCCTATTGTTTCACTTTCTGTCTTTTCACTCTTTATTACATTGACTTCATCATCTGATTTTACTAAAAGCGTCTGTTTTTTAAAAGAAGGTGTCTCAGCATTGGCCAAGTTGTTAGCAATATTTTCTTGTCTTTTTTGTTGTACTGTCATTCCTGATGTCGCTGTATACAATCCCCTAATCATTTTTTTCCTCCTTGTAAAAATCAGTTATTTTCATTTCGTCAGGATATATCATCCCCATATCTCTTGCTCTTTTTTCAATATCATAATCAGACAACTCATCAACTGACGAAACCAACATAAGCAAACCGCATAATATCAAACCTATACCTAAACCGATGAAAAATTCAGGGTTTATCTTTATTCTTTTGAAAATCTTTTTAATAATAAGATCTCCCCCTTATTCATCCCGGTTAATTTTGATATCTCATCAACTGATTTATTTTTAATATCCATGTCATTTATAAGTTTTCGACATTCCGATTCTTTCTTCTCTTCTAAATGATCTATCCTATTCTCTATGTTCTTCAATCTTTCAACAATATCGTCGCTTACATTAACAATATCGGCAGACGGATATAAATCATTTATGCCATCATCACTATTATTTACAACTTCATCAAAAATTTCATCGAATTCATTCTCTTTTCTCTTAGAATGAACTCCCCAGATAACAAATGATATTCCAATACTTATCAATAATAGATCCATCATCAAATCTCCATATATTCTTTAATACTATTTTTTAATTTAATCAATAACTTACCGTGCAATTGTGAAATCCTTGAAGAAGAAACATTTAAAATTTCAGCAATATCTTTTACAGGTAATTCTTCAAAGTAAAAAAGATTTAAAAGTACTTGTTCTCTTTCTTTTAAACTTTTAATTGCATAACCTAAAATCTTTTTTCTTTCCTTGTTTTCTAATACTTCGTCAGGATTCTTCGCATCACTGTCTTCAATAATATCTATTAGAGTATATTCCTGATCGACTTTATGAAAAATAATTTTATCTAAAGAATAGCTTGAAAGAAAATGAACTGATGAATAAATTTTATTGAGTTCAGCACTTGTAATCCCCAATTTTTCCATCACTTCGAGATCGGTAGGTTCTCTCATAAGTTTTTGTTGTAATTCTATTACTGTAGCATACAACTTATTTACTTTATCCATTTTAGTCCTTGAAACTCTTCCATGAACTCTAAGTTCGTCGTAAATAGATCCCTTGACACGCCATCTTGCATAAGTTTCAAAAGATGCATTTTTTGAACTATCATATTTTTCAATTGCGTCCATGAGTCCGATAATTCCGATGCTTATCAAATCATCCCTGTCAAACTCTCCATTATAATTCGCAAACGAAATATCTACAATTTTTTGAACCAAGGGAATATATTTAACTATTTGATTTTCTTTACTGCAATAACCTGTGCCTTCTGGCATATACATCCCCACTTTATTTCGTATAAGACTTAAGCTGGTCCCTCATTTTTTTGAAAACATATTGAATAATCTTTTCTTTCACAGTATTGCCAATATCTATAAACTGAATGCCCAATCTATATGAGTATTCACTATTTTTCAATTTCTTTTTTCTTCTAACTTTACCTAATACAACTACGTTTATCTGTGAATTTTCTAGAATTATTATCATTTTGTCGTTTATCTTTAAATCTTCCTTAACGACCATCCCGATTCCTTCCCCGCTTAAATCGACAGCCATGCAGTTTTTAATACGATTTCCATAATATCTTTCGACATCCTCGAACACAGTTAAATCTGAACTAAATGCTTCACCTTGCTCTAGCGTTATATACTTCATTTCAAATATGACTGGAATTCTTACAAATTTTCTTCTTTGCACCACACTAAATTCTTTTGGTGTATCAATTTCATAAAGAACAATATTGTCTATGACTTCACTTCTTATTACAGAATAAAATCCAAAAATCTTCTTTTTGGTGTAATAAACAATTTTAATTTCACTGCCTATCTTTAAATTTTTAATTATACTATTCAACATAGGAGCACTAATAAACAAAGCATTCTCATTGAAATCCATCAATGTTGAATTTCCAATAAGCTCGTTTTCGACAGAAAACACTTCGATTTTGCTCTTCAATTCATATTCCAACATCATCACCTCAGATTATCCAAATACTTTTAACAATCGATTATACATTTCATCTATAGTTTTTGCTTTAATTTTATTTTTATTATTATTTAAGAAATCTTTAGATATATTGTCAATACAAAGACTCGCCATACTATTAGGATACTTTATTATAAAAGGCTTCTGTCTCATAACAGAGTTATTTACCCTGACATCATTAACTACATGGCCCAAATATACTAATTTAATTCCTAGAAAACTATTTGTCGTCTCATTTAATTTTCCAAAAGTATTCAACGCCTCTTTTTCATCATTTACTAGGTTTACAACGACATTGATTTTCTTGTTTATATTTAAACTGCCGATAATTTTAATAACACTATAAACATCAGTTATCGAAGTCGGTTCTGGAGTTGTAACTAAAATAATTTCATCAGAAAAAGTTATGAATGACATTTGATTCATTGAAATACCCGCACCTGTATCAATCAATACAATATCAAATTCACTGAGTTTTTTAAATTGATCGACAAAGATTCGCTTCTCCATAATATCTAATTTGCTGAGTTCTAAAATACCAGAACCACCAGGAATGATTTTGATTCCCTCGGGTCCGTCAAAAATTACTTCTTTAATATCTTTACCTTTAAACATAACATCGTATAGAGTTGCTTTAGGGGCGATTCCCAACAAAATATCGACATTGGCCATTCCTAAATCAGCATCAAAAATAAGCACTTTCTTGCCGCTTTTTTGTAAAGAAATAGCTAAATTTACTACAATATTAGTTTTACCAACGCCACCTTTTCCACTAGCGATAGTAAAAATTCGAGTATTAGGATTCTTTACAAACATATCATTCGATTTTTTCTTTTCAGAAACTAAATCGATTAAATTAACTGCTTGGTTTTTCATGCTTTTATTTCTCCCCAAATGTATTTAAACAGAATATCCCTTGTTGCATTTTCCAAATCATCTGGCACTACTTGTCCCATACTTATATATGAAATAGGTTTATCACACAAATAAAATGCATTGAGTATACTGCCATAGCTTAATGTTTCATCAAATTTCGTCAATATCAAATTGTCAAAACCAACACGTTGATAATTATTCAACATTTGGATGAAATCCGTATTTTTGCTTGTCATACTTATCACCAATGATACTTCTTTTTCTTCAACTTCACCTAAATATTGTTTCAATTCCTCTATTTGTTCAGCATTTTTGTAGCTGCTGCCAGTCGTATCAATCAAAATCAAATCACAGTCACTTAGGTTATCTAAAGCAGTTTTCATATCATCTTTATCCGACACTACTTCTACTGGAATATCTAGTATGTTTGCATATATTTTTAACTGTTCAACTGCTCCTATACGATACGTATCAATAGTAAGAAGACCTACATTTCTATGATTGACTAAAAATTCTCTTGAAGCTATCTTCGCAATTGTAGTTGTCTTACCAACTCCTGTCGGGCCTATCAGTGCGAGGATTCTAGAATTCGGAGTTCTTACATTTAGTTTACTATTAAATCGATTCATTAAAAATTCATATAAAACAATCTTATTTATTTCATTTTTATTTACATTATTTCGCTTGCAATACGATTCAAAATCCTCAATAATTACCTTGCTTAAATCCATTCCGTTAAAAAGTTCGTAGATATCATCGTTTTGATCCACAATTTTGTTTGCGTTTGAGTCCTTGGATTCTATAAGCTCTTTTACAACTTCTTTTATCTCATTTATCTCGCTTCTCAAAAATTCTTCCTGTTCTATCTTTTGATTAACGGTAATTTTTTCCGTCACAGGCTCCTGTTTAACTTCAACTGCAGCAGTAACTTCTATCATTTTAGGTTTCAGAAAACCCAAAAGCCCCTTTTGTGAAACTCCTCGTTTATTGATGATTACAGCTTCGTTCCCAAGTTCTTCTTTTATTTTAATCATAGCTTCATACATGTCTGCAACGTAATAATTTTTAATTATCATCTATTTTCACCATCCCAACACCCTCTATTTCGACCGAATTTGGTATCTCATTTAATGATAACACAGGTAAGTCTGGAAATGTCATTTCAATCAGTTTTCTAAAAGGTGCACGTATACGAGGAGAAACCAAGATGACAAATTGTCTTTCCATACTCATGTTTAACGTTAACAAACTATCAGTGCTCTTTAAAATCTTAGTGTTCATCTCTGGACTTATTGCAGGGAAAGAACCTTGAAAAGATTTTTGAATGCTATTATATATTTTTTGTTCGATATCGGGATGAATTGTAATAACATCCAAAGTGTTTTTTTCATCAACATATCTTTTTGTAATCGTACGTCCTAACCTATAACGTACATATTCAGTTAATAATTCAATATCCTTGGTATTCGGCGCATAGTCGGCCAACGTCTCAAGTATTGTCACAAAATCCCTAATCGACACCTGTTCACTAAGTAGATTCTGTAATACTTTTTGAATATCACCCACTGATAGATAATCAGGAACCAGTTCCTCTACAACTGCATTGTTGCTCTCTTTAACCATATCAAGCAAAGCCTTCACTTCTTGTCTTCCCATCAATTCTTTGCTGAATTTCTTGATAGTTTCATTTAAGTGCGTCACCAACACCGTAGTAGGATCTATAATGGTAAATCCTTTCATTTCAGCTTCTTCTTTATTACTTTCGTCAATCCAAACAGCCGGTAGTCCAAAAGTAGGTTCTAAGGTTTCCTTCCCTTGAATATCTATTTTTTCACTGCCTGGATCCATCACCAATAAATGCCCATACATTAGTTCGCCCTTTGCAACTTCATTACCGCGTATTTTTATTAAGTAGTCGTCAGCTTTCAACTGCAAATTGTCCCTTATTCTTATCGGCTGAACAATAATTCCCATTTCTGATGCACATTGTCTCCTAATCGTTGAAATTCTATCAAGCAAATCTCCACCTGAAGATTTATCTACTAGGGATATCAAACCGTACCCTATTTCAATCTCAAGAGTTTCTGTTTTTATATATCTCATGACATCATCCGGTTCTTTTTCTACTTCCGTGTTTGTATTCTTATTCTGAACAACAGTCTTTTGTCTTTCTTTTTGCTTCTCTTCTTCATATAAAAAATATGCAATGCCCCCACTTATTAAAGACAATAATAAAAATAGAATATTCGGAAGTGCAGGAACAAATCCAAGGAGCAATAAAACCACCGCTGTCATAGCGACAACCTTAGGTATTGAAAACAACTGCATTGCTACTTCTTTACCAAAATTGCTCTTTGAAGCAGATCGTGTAACCAAAATACCTGACGCTGTTGAAATAAGCAGCGCTGGTACCTGACTTACAAGACCATCACCTATTGTCAAAACGCCGAACATCTGAATCGCTTCACCAAACGGCAAACCTTTTTGTCCCACAAATATCGCTATTCCACCTACGAAGTTGATTAGCACTATAACTATGCCAGCTATGGCATCTCCTTTTACAAATTTTAGAGCACCATCCATTGAACCGTAAAAATCAGATTCGCGTTGCAGATTCTCTCTTCTATCTCTCGCTTGCTGATCAGTAATAACTCCTGCATTCAAATCAGCATCTATACTCATCTGCTTGCCAGGCATCGCATCTAAAGTAAATCTAGCTGCAACTTCAGCAACTCTACCGGATCCATTAGTTATAACTATAAACTGTATAACTACAATAATAATAAATATTACAGCTCCAACAATATAATTATTACCTGTTACAAAACCACCAAAGGCGGAAATCACTTCTCCCGCATAACCTTTGCTAAGTATTAACCGAGTTGAAGATACATTCAGTCCAAGTCTATATAATGTGGTAATCAGTAGCATTGTAGGAAATACTGAGAATTCAAGCACATTGACCGTAAACATAGTCAATAGGATAATTATAACCGCTAATGCGATATTGATAGCCAAAAATACATCCAACAGGACTGTAGGCATTGGTAAAATTATCATTGCAACAATGCCGATGACACCAAATGCAGTGACAATATCCAAATGTTTATTAATATTTTTATTTATATTTTTTATTAAATTCGATTCCATAATCTACCTCAAATAATTATTTGCCCGATTCATTTTATAAATCGCCGCTAATATTTCAGCAACAGCTTTATAAAGGTCTATAGGTATTTCTTTTCCCACTTTTGCTTTTTTGAATAGCATTCTCGCCAAGGGTTTGTTTTCCATAATCGGAATATCATTTTCTTTTGCAATCTCCCTAATCTTCATAGCAACATTATCGGCTCCCATCGCCATTACCATAGGTGCCTCGTCAACTCCCTCTTCATATTTAACTGCTACCGCAATATGGGTAGGGTTTGTGATGACTACATCAGCTTTTGGTACATCTTCCATCATACGAGACATTGCAAGTTGTCTTTGTTTTTGCTTTCTCTGAGACTTGATCAATGGATCTCCCTCCATCTGTTTCATCTCTTCTTTGATTTCATGCTTTGTCATTCTTAAATTTTTCTTGTGGTCATACTTCTGAAAAACTAAATCTATAACTCCTAAAGAAAGTAAAACAATGGCTATCTTTGAAACTAAAGCAACAATCAAATCCTTCATGTACGAATAAATTTGTGCGATATTAATATTTGTCAAATTATATATATTAAAAATATTGTCCCTTATAAACGCATACGCCACATAACCGATTAAAAAAAGTTTGAATAATGTTTTTATCAGATTAAAAATTGATTTTTTTGAAAATTGATTTTTAAATCCTTCTATGGGGTTAAGTTTCTTGAAGTTTGGCTTTAACGGGTCTAGTGTAAACAGAAATCCCGATTGCACCAAATTCGCAATTATTCCTCCAAGCATGACAGCCATAAATACAATAGCAGTTATGCTGAAAAAATAATAGACATTATAAGAAAACATACCTCTAATACCATTATTTGCAACATCCAAGTTTATGTTGCTTAAAGATCTATATAAGAATAAATATAAATCTTCAAATGCTTTTTCTCCACTGAATAAAGTTAGTATCACAATAATCAATAAAATAATTGCGGAATTCAAATCAGCACTTTTGGCAACTTGACCTTTTTTTCTAGCGTCTTTTATTTTTTTAGGTGTTGGATCTTCAGTTTTTTCTTCTGTAGCAAAATAAAATCCTGCGAAACAGGTACTCATATCAGCTTCAAATGAGAAACTGAAGTTTACTGCATTACTTCTAGTATGATGGATTGCCAAGGTTATCAGTAAAGCAATAAAATTGATTGTTTCAATCCATTCCATTTAATCATCCTTACTATCATGCAAGACTTTTTATAATCTTATCCAAGTAATACGGCAAGCTCTCAATAACAGGCATAATCATACTTGAAACTGCCGGAATTAAAATGATAAGTACTGTAATTCCAATCAAAACCTTCATTGGTAAACCTAAAATAAAAACATTTATCTGCGGTACTGTTCTAGCTAACATTCCCATAATAATATCAGTTAAAAATAAAATCATCAACATCGGCAATGCGATTTGAAAAGCGACTTTAAAACTATTTGTAAATATAAAAATAAAATCTAATCCATTTACAATAGCGATGCTTTTCATCCCTATCGGCATTATGTCATATGATCTTATCAACGACAGTATTAAATAATGGTGTGCATCCACCGCTAAGAATAAAGCAAAACCAAGCCAATAGTAAATTTTTCCGAAAATTGATATTTTATTCTGAGTAACTGGATCATAAGTTGTACCGATGGAAAATCCTATTTGAAAGTCTATTAATTGTCCAGCCATCTGAATTGAAACAAATACTAAATAAGTTGCAAATCCAAGTGCCATACCATAAACAGTTTCAAATATAATCTGCATGGAATAACCGATAATACTCTCACTTACAACAATATCGATACTGATCGCTGTATAAATTATATAACTGAGTACAATGCTTAGCCCAATTTTTAAAAGATTCGGAATCCCTTTGGTACTAAAAAAAACACTTGTATATATGAAACTGGTTATGCGTACTAGTACTAAAAAATAAACTGTAAAATTATAATATTCCATAATACCTACCTGATTACATTCGAAATATTGTCAAACATACGAATTGCAAAACCCGTCACTTGATTAAGCATATAAGGTCCAAGCAATATGATGCTGACAAATACCGCTACAATTTTAGGAACAAAAGTAAGTGTCTGTTCTTGAATTTGTGTTGTAGCCTGAAAAATACTTATCAAAAGTCCTACTGCAAGAGCCACACCTATAATAGGCCCTGCTGTTAATAAAATTGTAAGTAGTGCATCCCTAATTATATCGACAACCATTGTCTGACTCATAAAAAAACTCCTATATAAAACTTTCTACTAAAGATTTAACGATCAGATACCATCCATCAACCATTATAAACAACAAAAGTTTAAATGGGAGGGAAATCATAACTGGGGGTAACATAAACATACCCATGGACATTAAAATACTCGCCACAATCATATCTATGACAATAAACGGAATAAAAATCATAAATCCCATTTGAAAAGCCGTCTTTAATTCACTTATTACAAAAGCCGGTATCAGAGTTGTAAGTTTTATTTCACCAATATCGTTAGTAGCCTCTTCATCGGCTATCTCTTCAAATAAGGCAAGATCTTTTTCTCTAGTCTGTCTGATCATAAACTCTTTTATCGGCCTTGAACCGATATCTATAGCTTCTTCTTGAGTAATTGCACTATCTAAATATGGATTTACAGCATTATCTATTACATCAGTGTACACAGGTGCCATTATAAATAATGTTAGAAATAAAGCAAGCCCCACCAAAACTTGATTAGGAGGTGTTTGTTGAGTAGCTAATGCACTTCTCATCAATGACAATACTATAATAATTCTTGTAAAAGAAGTCATCAAAATAATTATGGATGGCACTAAAGTCATCACTGTCAACAAAATAAGAATTTTAATGCTGTTAACATAATCATCCGCAGTATCTGGTGTTGTGATATTTAAATCAATATTTGGTATTTCCACATTTACTTGATCAGCAAATGAAATGCTCGAAAATATTAATATTATAAATATTATTGTCATAAAAATAGTTTTTTTAATCATGCTTTACAAGTTTCCCTTTAAAAGATTTCCAATCGAATTGGTTGGATGTTTTGCTTGTTTCATTCAAAATCCCTATTTCTGCCTCGTCTAAAGTTTTAAGATCAACAATATTGGCTTCTGTGACACCTAAAACATGATATTCCTCACCAATTTTTACAACGCTTATCGCCGCTTTATTAAAAACCGGTACTGTTTCGATAACATTTATCAATCTACCGTTATTCATTTTTTTGAAATATTTATTGCCGATTTTCAAACTGATATAAGCCAATATAATAACTACAGGCAAAGCAACAAATAATCTCAAAAAACTGGAAGTAATACTATAATCCATTTTCTCACCTACTGAATCAAAAAATTAATGAAGTAAACTTCTAGTACAATCTCATCTTCATATAATTCATTGACCTTATCTTTAATTTCATTTTTGAGCGTATCAGAGTTCTCTACATTCATGACTTCATTTGCTGACTTCGCCCTCAAAGTTTCAATTATTATATCTCTCATCTGTGGAATATTATTATTTAATTTCTCTAGTTCTTTTTTATTTTCATAAGTGATGACAATGCTGGCTTTTAAATATCTTCTTGCATTTTCATCTCTCAAATTGATAACAAATTCCTCCATCTGAAATACTTTTTCTTCAATTTTTTTTGCATTTTCATCTTCTTCCGATTTAAAGAAGAATGATTTCGTAAAAAATGCATACCCAACAAAAGATAAAACCAAAATTATTATTACCAACGGAATGATAATAATCAATTTGCTTTTTTTCTTTTTTTCAGGTGTTTGTACATTATTCGGATTCATTCTTTCCGCCAATGTTGATTTCCTCCTTATCTGAATCTACTAAAATAAGAACATTCACACGTCTATTAAAAGACCTGCTAATTTCTGTTTTATTACTTGCTATAGGCTGATATTCGCCATATCCCGCTGCAGAAATTCTATCGGTGATAATATCTTTTTCTTCCGTGAAATACCTTAGCACATTTACAGCGCGAATAACAGATAATTCCCAATTGCTCTGGAATTGTTTAGTATTTATCGGATTATTATCAGTATGTCCTTCAATGATCAACTCATTGTCAAATTGATTGATAAGATTATATAATTTATCTAAAATCTCTTTACTCTCTTCTTTAAGTTCAGCTTTTCCCGAATCAAAGAGCACACTTTCATTAATATCTATAATGACTCCTCTTAAATTAGTTCTCACCGAAATTTTAGCTGACAATCCTTCTCGATTAACATAAGTTGTAACTAATTCATATAACTGCACTAGTTCATTGTCTATCATATCTGGATCATCTTGCTCCGGAATTGGTAAAGGATCCATTATCGGAACTTCACCAGGTGGTATATCGTTCGGAAAAATTGTCGGCTTCGCCTCACCAAGCAATACACTCTGCAGTGCACTGGCAACATTTTTAAATTTTATCGCATCTAGAGTAGAAAACGAATAAAGCAATATGAAGAAAGTCAAAAGCAGGGTCATCAAATCTGAAAACGTAGTCATCCATGCAGGAGAACCTCTTCCATCTTTCGCTTTCTTCTTACGAGGCATTTGCTTTCACCTCATTTTTAATCTCTTTCTCCCTTGGAGTTAAAAATGTAGTCAATTTTTCTTCTACAATTCTAGGATTGATTCCCGATTGTATCGACAAAATACTTTCTATCATCATTTCCCTTGTATATATCTCATCTTCGGTTTGGTTCTGAAGTTTATTTGAAATTGGTATCAATACCATGTTCGCAAAAAAAGCCCCATAAAAAGTCGTAATCAAAGCTGTCGCCATACCTATGCCGATAGCACTGGCATCGCTTAGATCACTCAGCATTGTTATCAAACCAATCAATGTTCCAATCATACCAAAAGCCGGCGCAAGTTCTCCCCAAGATTTAAAAATACTATGCCCCATAGAATGTCTTCTTTCTATAGCTTCTATTTCCAGTCCCATGATCTGCTTGATATTCTCTGGTTCGATACCGTCGACTACCATCTGTAAACCTTTAACTAAAAATTCATCTTCCATAGCAGTAAGTTCGTCTTCTAAAGACAAAAGTCCCTCTGAGCGGGCTTTTCTAGATAAATCCGAAACCATGCTCACAAGTTCTACCCTATTATCTAATGGGTGAATAAAAGCCTGGTTTAAAATTTTAGGTGTTTGCTTCAAAATTTTAAATGGAAAACTCGCCAGCAATGCCATAAAAGAGCCTACCATAGTTATAATCAGAGATGACACGCTCCAAAATATCATTAGACTACCACCCATGGCCATAGCTAGAATAATAAGTGTAGTACCAACGAAGATAGCAATAATAGGAATAATATCAATTTTTTTCATAGGCTACCTCCATTCAATTTGCTTTTTAAATTCAATTATTCTTTTTATTATTTCATCAGGAGTTTCCTTAACACGTATTACTTTTCCATCTATTAAAGTAATCAACGTATCAGATAAAACCTGCATTTTTTCCATCCTATCAATGTTCAAATAGAAAATATCATCGTGCAGTGAAGTTAATTCAATCATAATTTTTCACCCTTCTTGCTTTTATAAGGGTGGGCTAAAAGCCCAACCCTTATATTATCTATCTCTTAAGGTTCAGTAATTCTTGCAACATCTCATCCGATGTAGTGATTGTTCTAGAATTCGCCTGATATGCTCTACTTGTAATAATCATTTCAGTAAATTCGTTGGCAAGGTCGACATTGGACATCTCACTTACACCCTGTCTAATCGTTCCAAATCCGCCCTGGTTGGCTACACCTATCTCAGTAGGTCCGGAGTTTCTTGTTTCTCTATAAGTATTCCCACCGAGTTTTTCAAGTCCACCGGGATTTTTAAACTTAGCGATACCGAGCTGTCCAAGTTTATATACGTTTCCATCACTATAGATACCTTGAATCAATCCAGAGCCATCTATTGAAAAAGTTTCTAAACTTAAATCATTTCCTCCAACTGTTATCATGTTGGGTATTGTAATTGTTGTAAGCTCCCCATAATCTGTTTCATCTGATGGTAATTGAACTGTACTGGTGGTAGAGTATTCATCTACTTCATATCCAAGCACTCTCAAACCTTCTGCATTTACAAGGTTTCCCTCGAAGTCTGTAAAGAAAGCTCCATCGCGTGTGAGTCTTCTTATATCTCCATCTGTATCTTGTGACAAAATAAAAAATCCTTCATTTTCTATGGCGAAGTCCAAATCTCTTCCAGTCGGCTGCAAAGCTCCACCGCTCATTACTGTATCTATAGATGCGACCGCAACTCCCAAACCGACTTGTTTCGGGTTTATTCCACCGCGGCCTGCATCTGAAGGTGCTTGAGCATTTGACAAAGTCTGTGAGAACAGATCTTGAAATCTAGCTCGCCCTGTTTTAAAAGCTGTCGTGTTGACATTGGCGATATTGTTACCGATGACATCCATCTTCATTTGATTGCTTCTCATTCCACTAACGCCTGAATATAATGATCTTAACATATTTGTTTCCTCCTAATTTTCATGAAAGTATGTACCTTATCAATCAGTCAAAGGCACTAGGCTTCCTCATGGAGGTCCAGCCTATTTTATTCTTCTATAATCACTGCACTATCGATATTTGTAAAAACATTTTCTTTTGTCTCGTTTTGGTCAACCGCTGTAATCAAAGTTCTATTTCTGACACTTGCAATAAAAGCTAAATCTTTATATAAAAGCAACGACTCTTTTCCGCCTTTTTCTTCAGCCTTTTGCATTCCTCTACTTAAAGCATTCATATCAGTTTCACTAAGTTCGATGTTTCTCTGCCTAAGCCTCTGCTTTGCATGTGCAGAAAGTTTAATTTCATTTCTATTAGTTATTTCTTGTTGATATATCTGGTGAAATCTCTCAGTATTACGCTCTATTTTTTGTTTGTTCAGATTTTGGTTAGATTGTCCAACCCGCCTGATGTTTTGATTATTGATTCTGTTTGTCATTCTATCACTTCCTCACCGCTTACAACTGGAGCAACCTCTACTTCTTCCTCTTCTAAACTTATAACACTCTTGGCATCGTACTCTTTCCCACCGACTATTACTTTTAGCATAGAATCAACTAGTTTAACCTTATCTACCACACCACTCACCATCTGATCTTCAAAAGCTAAATTTACCATTTTACCTATTAGTACTGTTCCATAAAGTAAATTTTGATTGCCTTTCAGTTCGTTTAAACTGACATTTAAATTTTCCATCTGCTCTAATGAAGAAAATTGTGCAAGTTGTGCTACATACGCTGAATTATCTCCACCTTCCATAGGATCTTGGAATTGAAGTTGTGCAGCTAAAATCTTTAAGAATTCATCCTTGCCTAAATCGCCGTTGCTTTTTTTCACTTCCGTATCGGCAACTGTTTGATTAATAACACTGCTTATTTCCACTTCTTTCACCTCCTATGCCAGTAAATCCAATCCAAGTTCATCACTTTTTAATTCTAAATTTTCTTGAACGGTTTCATCATAATGATAATCGACAAATTTCGGTTCATATCTATGCTGATGAGTATTCTTATGTTGTTGATTCAAAAATTCTCCTTCAGAAGACTGATTTGAAACAGTTATTTGAAAATCTTTAAGAATAATGTTTTGATCCTTCAAGGTTTCTTTTACTGGTAAAATCAATTGTTCAATTTGAGCTTTCACCTCGGCGTTCAGAACTTTGATCTCGCCTTTCATCTTGCCGTTTTCCATTTTAAGCTCAATCTCGAGATTACCCAATTCTTTTGGTTTCAACATGACTTTGACTTTCGAGACACCATTTGTTTGAGCTTCTTTAATACTCTCGACCATGGCTTCTTTTACTTCTAACTCATTTGTAACGACTTTAACATTATCCGCTGCTTTAGCTTCATTATTATCTATTTTTGATAACAATGGACTTTCCACCTTGACCAGTTTGTCGTCTTCAATCGTAAAATTTACAGATTTTCGTTTTTCATTGTTTTCCACTGCTTTTTCCAAACCTAGCACTTTTCCAAGTACATCTGGTCTAGTCGCTTTCTCAACATCTTTAGCTTGAACAGTAGTTTCCTTAACGATTTCTCTAGTTTTAGTTGCATCATCCTTGAACTTGATTTTAAGCATATTGTTGTAGCTTTGATGTGTAAATTCAATATCTTTTTGTTCAGTCGAAGCAACTATTTCCTTAACATTTAAATCTGCTTGAATATCTGAAAGAAGCTTTTCTAAAATTTCTGTTTGCGGTAATTCCACTTTAGTGTCATTTAGATAAATTTGTTCGCTTCCAACAAGCATTTTTAAATTTTTCTTGCTGATTGTTGAATTGTCTTTTAATGAATTCTCATTTGCCAAAAACATCTTTAAATTATCAATGTCGACTTTCAAAGGTAATTCAACAGGTAATTGGTTTTCGTCAGTAATATTTTCAAATTCCATAGGTATTCCTAGTAGACCGGCCAAGACATTTTGAAAATCCACTACATCCGATTCACCATCTACTTTTAAACTGATTTTTTCAAGATTTCCTGTATCTGCTTTTTTACTATTCAGTTGTATCATATTTGCGTTCACTTTTTCACCTCCCTCTCATTTGCTTATAATATCTATTGACATTTCCTTCTGTTGAAAGAAACGATAGCAAGTTCATCGAGCATCAGCTCTTCGTTCTTTTTCATTTCCAGATTTATAGTTTCAACATATTTTTCTTTATGTTTTTCAATCAATTTTCTATCCATTTGAGCTTTTATGTATTCTTTTTTCTTTACTTCATAATCTCTTTCAGTTTGTCGAACAACTCTTTTTTCTTCGTTTAGTTCTAACCTTAATTTTTCTAAATACAAATAATATGATTTCTGATTTCTAATATTTGTATTTTTCTCGATATTCATTTTATAAATAGTATTCTCAATATTCACTGCCATCTTTCTTTCGGTTTCTACTTCTTTCAGGTATTGATTAAGTAATAATGACATCTCACTTAACTTTTTTTCTTCCTTGACTTGTCTAATTTTAAGGATGCTTTCTAATGAATACTTTCTATTTTTCATTTTTCATCTCCTAAAAAATATTTTTCATCATATTTAGCGTCTCTTCGAAAGTTGATATATCTTCATTATTTTGTTGTAAAAATTCAAGTATCGAATCATGCACTTTCACCGCTTCATCAATTCTTGGATTTGATCCTTTTACATAAGCTCCAACGTTAATCAAATCTTCCGATTCTTCGTAAACTGCTAAATTATCTCTTATCTTTGCAGCGATATTATACTGTTCCTCGCATGTTATCTGCTTCATAAGACGACTTATACTGCTTTGTACATCTATGGCAGGAAAATGATTCTTTCCAGCAAGTTTTCGAGATAAAACGATGTGTCCATCCAATATTCCTCTCACAGCATCTGTAATCGGTTCATTCATGTCATCTCCTTCTACTAAAACTGTGTAAAAAGCTGTTATTGAACCTTTCTCTGATGTTCCAGACCGTTCTAACAATTTCGGCAATCTGGCAAAAACAGAAGGAGTATATCCTTTTGATGCCGGCGGTTCTCCAATGGCTAGTCCGATTTCTCTTTCTGCCATTGCAAATCTGGTAACAGAGTCCATCATAAACATTACTTTTAATCCTTGATCTCTAAAATGCTCTGCAATTGCCGTTGCAACAAAAGCACCTTTCGATCTTATTAAAGCTGGTTGATCGGATGTTGCAATCAACACAACCGATTTTTTTAAACCTTCTTCACCAAGATCTTTATTTATTACATTTAAGAGTTCTCTGTTTCTCTCACCGATAAGTGCGATTACATTTACATCTGCATCAGATGATCTTGATATTTTACCCATAAGTGTACTTTTACCGATACCACTTCCTGCAAAAATACCAAGTCTTTGACCTTCTCCACAAGTCAACATTCCATCGATTGAACGAACCCCGGTTGCCATAATATTTTCTATTGGATTTCTAGTCAGTGGATTTGGAGGTTTTTGATAAATGCTCACCGTTTCTTCCAGCTCAATAAATTCTCCAGAAATAGGTTTCCCCAATCCATCAACGATTTTCCCCAATAACCCTTTGCCGACTTTTATTGTCAATGAGTGCCCTAATGGATATACCAGACTGCCGGGACCAATGCCCGTCAATTCACCAAGTGGCATAAGCAAGCTGATTTCTCCTTTAAAACCCACAACCTCCGCTAGAACTTTCTCATTGTCACCTACGACTATTTCACATGATTCACCGATGAAACTCTTAATTCCTTCAACTTGTATCGTAAGTCCAATTATTTGAGTGACTTTTCCTATGGTCTTATATAATTTTTTATCACATATCGCTTTTTCAAAACGATCGAATGGGATTCTTTCACTCAATTTAATCTCTCACTTCAAATAATATTGACTTGATAACATCTAATTGACTATCAATAGTTGCATCAATTATTTGTTTATCTGTTTCAATAATGCATCCATTATCTTTTAAAGAAGCATCTTTTAATACTGTAAAATAAGCGTCCGGGCAGATATCTTTAAAATTCAAAAGATTATCCTCGATAATGCTTTGATGCTCAGGCAAGACTTTTATGATGATGTGCCTTAAGTTTCGAACTTCATAAAGAGCCGCTTTTGCGATTCCCACAATAATACTATCGTCAAGTTCTACTTCTTTTTTAATGATTTCTTCAGCAATTTTTAAAGATATTTCAATTATTTTCTCTTGTGAGTCTAAAATAATCTTTTGTGACTCTTCAAGTGAGTTTTTCAGCGTCTCTTTTGCTTCTTCAAGAATATGATCGCTCTCTTCCTCGCTTGCTAACAGCCCTTCTTTATAACCTTCATCAAATCCATCTTTCTTTCCTACTATCATTCCTTCTAAATAGGCTTCATTCTTCTTTTCTTCAATTACCACATTAGCATCTGCAATCGCTTTGTTAAAAACTTCGTTTTCTTTCTCTTTAGCCACTTCTACAATTCTATTTGCTTCTTCTTTTGCTTTTCTAAATAAAGAATTTGCTTGACTAGAAGAAACGCCGAGTTTATCAATGTACTTGTTGTCTTTTAAAGGAATTTCTTTTTCTTCTACTTCATAGGAGACTTCTTGATTCTTAAAAATTCTATAAGATGACTGCATCTTCTCCTCCTCTAGTTATAAATATTTCTCCGACTTCTTCTAACCTTCTGATAGCACCTACAATCTTATGTTGAGCTTCCTCGACAACCGTCAATCTAACCGGTCCTAGGAACTCTATATCTTCTTTCAATGTCTCTGCAGCTCGTTTAGACAGATTCGTAAATATTACATCTGTAACAGTATCAGATGCACCTTTCATCGCCACAACAAGATCATTATTGTCGATCTCTCTGAGCACTCTTTGGATAGATGCATCATCGAGAGTAACAACATCCTCGAATATAAACATGTTGAGTTTGATTTTTTCAGCTAAATCATGATCTCTATCATCTAATTGTTCCATGATGTTTTTCTCGGTCGGTCTATTGACCGAATTCAATATTCCTACTAAAGTATCCACGCCGCCATATGCTTCGAAATTGCTATCCACTACATTCGATAACTTCTCGTCTAACACTTTTTCAACTCTCTTTATAACAAGAGGGGATGTTTTATTCATCGTTGCAATTCTAAAGGCGACATCGGACTGAAGTTCGTAGGGCACGCTCGAAAGAATAGAAGCTGCTTTTTCCGGCTGAAGAAAACAGAGAATAAGCGCGATCGTCTGAGGATGTTCTGTGATAATCGTCTTAAGAAGCTGCACTGGATCCGATCTTCTCGCTAGAGTGAACGGTTTTCTTGTAAGCGCCATCATTGAAGATGTCTCGATAATATCTTGCGCCTTTTGAGATCCTAAAGCTTTAGTAAGCACATCTCTTGCGTAGTCGACTCCACCTTCCATGAAATAGTCGAATTTATCATTCATATCTACAAATTCATTTAGTACGAGCTCTCTCATTTCGGGCTCGACTTTTGTAATATTCGATATTTCATAAGTTACCTGTTCTATCATTTTTTCAGGCAAAAGCTTCATTACCTTCGCAGAAAGCTCTGGACCTAAAGTGATAAAAATGATAGCTGCTTTTTCAACCCCCGTTAATTCATGCGTGTTTCGACTTCTAGCCATACTCTATCCCTCATCTTTCAACATCCAAGTTTTTACAAGATCTGCTAGTTTTTCAGGATTTTCATCTGCATAATCCTTTACACCTCTCTCGATATCTTTCTCTTTAAAAGGTTTGATACGAGCAGTTTCTGATGATTGTTGTTCTAGTTCACTTATTGGAATTGGTTGCATAGCATCATAAAAGTTTTGTTTGTTCTTTTTAGAACCACTGATCGCCTTAATTATAATGATAATGATTAAAATAAGAAGAACACTTCCCCCTGCAACACTACCGTAAAACATGAACTTTTTCTTGGTCTCCTGCTCTTTTAAATATTCCTCCTGAGCTATATTAAACTCGTTAATAGCATTTTGCTCATAAGTTTTATCAAACATTATGCCCTCGACGCTGACGATATCTCCTCTGGTTTCATCAATTCCTACAGCAGCCGCCACTATGTTTCTGATAGATATTTTGTTGGCTTCAGATAACTCTCCATCGTAAATAACAGAAGTAGATAGACTTACCACTTCCCCTGGAGCTTTAATACGATATGTCTTGGTTTCACCGATTTCATAATTTCTTACCGTTTCAAAATTACTGACAGATGAATTATTCATAGCCTCTTGAGTGTTGCTGATATAATATTCAATATTATTGTCGACAGGACTTGACCCACCTACAACATCACCATTAAATGCTGTTTTAACAACACTATCTTGTTGAGACCTTAGTATACCGTCCTCGTCATATTCTATAATTGTAAGTTCTTCAGAATTCAAATCTAATTTTGCATTTACATTTACAAGTATTTTCCCTTTGCCAAATGTCAATTCCAGCATTCTTTGAAGCTCATCTTCAAGTTTAGATTCGAATTGTTGCTTTATGGAAATTGAATCTATAGCCGATTGTCCAATTGTCATCGAGTCTGGATCTGAGTATAAATTTTCACTTAACAGATTCGCTTTAGTGTCAACAACACTTATATTCTCTGGTGGTATATTTTTTACAGCACTTGAAATAAGCGCTACAATACCTTTTACACGATTGGATGAAAATTGCATAATAGGATTTATCTCTATAATTACTGTTGCGCTACCAGAAGTCTCTTCTCTAGAAAATAAAGTTTCTTCAGTTAGCGCTAAATGCACTCTAGCGTATTTTACTTCATCCAGGCTCATGATCGATCTTGCAAGTTCCCCTTCAAGAGCTCTTTGATACATGATTTTTCTATCTTCATCAGTTATAGCAAAGCTTGCATTGTCAAAAATTTCATAGCCTACTCCTATCTCAGGTAACAAATCACTCATAGCTAATTCGAGTCGAATCTTATCGGCATCTTTTTGAGAAACTAAAATTGTACTGCCTTCATTTTCAATCTTATAATTAGTAATCTTCATATCGTCGAGTTTGCTCACAATATTTGCCGATTCCTTCATGCCCAGACCAGAAAACAGCTGAGTGTATGTAGTACGCCCCACGAATATGTAATATATGGAAAACGCTAGCACTATTGTCAAAAGAAAAGCTATAATGCCAATTCTTCTTCCGCGTTCTATGCCTTTCCACACTTTTGCCACTCTATTTTCCGATTTATTTGATTCCGCCATATGCGCTCCTTGTATTTAATATTTTCCAACAAAAAAGCTGTATAAAAATACACAGCTCATTGCTTCCTTTTCGGTAGCCCAGCCATCTAATTTAGATCTAAAACTTTGCGTCCCATTTTCACAAATAGTTTGCCATTTCGTGGATTAAATATTATATTTGCATTCGTATCAATTCTTGATACGCCTCGATAACTTTATTTCGTACTTGAACAGTAAGTTCTAAAGCCAGTCTTGCTTCTTCGGCTTTGATCATCACTTCGTGTACATTTTCAGTTTCACCGAGGATTAAATCTTCTGTACTTTTATCTGAAACAACTTGCAATTCGTTTACTTCGCTTAAATAATTCTTCATAACTGAAGAAAAATCAATAGACTTAGCTTCTTCATCAAGTTGTTTATTAACTAGATTCATATATTGAGATACTGAATTAACTTGCATAAACACACACCACCATTTAAATTATCTACCTATTTCTAATGCTTTTAAAAACATACTTTTACTTGCATTTAGAGCGGTAACATTTGCTTCATATGATCTCGTCGCTACAATCAAGTCTGCCATCTCGTTTAAGATATTTACATTCGGCATGAGTACAAATCCTTCTTCATCTGCATCTGGATGATTAGGATCATAAACCTTTTTTAGCGGTGTTGTATCATCTACAATTTCAGCGACTTCAACGCCACCCAGTTTATTATTGTTTATTGCACTGTCCAAGTTTTCTTTAAAAACAGCTACTTTTCTTTTATAAGGGCCACCATCTTCAGTTCGAGTGGTATTGACATTAGCGATATTTGATGAAATGGTATCCATTCTAAGTCTTTCAGCAGATAAACCGGTAGCGCTGATGGATATTGAGCTAAATAACTTCATGACTAACGTCTCCCTTCATTTATGATATATCTCAAATTAGAGTATTTCTTCGCTGTCTGTTGAACTAATGTATTATATATAAGTTGATTTTTAGCGAGATTAACCATCTCGATATCTATATCAACATTGTTTCCATCACTTTTTACTGAAGTTGAAGCATCTTCCACAACAGCAGGATTTACTCTTCTAATAGATTCGCTTCCCCCGATGTGTTTATCGTCGGTTGTTGCTAAACCCATCATA
>JAYENG010000146.1:0-11339 GCA_034721975.1 Bacillota bacterium | reverse complement strand
AATTAAGTCATACTATAAACGATAAATCATTTAACTATTTGATAATCATTATTCAAAAAACAGAATTTTATAATTCTGAAAGCATATTACTGGAAGTGGAGTACTTAATAAATGATTCTATGAAAGAATTAAATAATTTGAGAAGTGAAAAAGCTGAAAAAATGAATGAAACTTTGATATTGCCAATGGCGATTCATTTAATAAACATGATTATGATGATTGTTTTTCCGTATATTACAAATTTATTTTAAAGGAGCTGGAAAATTGTTGAATAATAAAGGATTTGGAACCATAGAACTAGTTATTTTAATTGCAATTCTAGTTGGTTTGGCATTGATGTTTAAAACATTTGTAGTAGATTACACTACTGGATTAATGGAAGACATTAAAACAGTGGAAGTAGATATTGAAAATTTGGAAGGGAAATGAAAACATATTTAGCATTTGTAAACCAGCAAAAATACTTGTTGATCATTGATAATGTCAATAAATTCAAATTGTTGGAAATTGAGAAAAAAGGGATAAAATACAATCTTAGGTTTATTTTTAATGCGTTGATATTTAGGTACAATATCACTGGTTATGCAATTGACGGCCTTAATAATGATTCAATAAAATTATCAGATGACTACAATCAAGAAATATTATTGCAATTTCCATTAAAATAGGAGAAGAAATTCTTCTATTTTGTGTATTTTTGGGTAATAATAGAATTGTAGGGGTGATTTTAGTGAGAAAACACATTGGTCTGATGGTTTGTATAACTTTAGTTTTAATTATTACTTCATGCGAGAGTGAAATTATTGAAAAAAATGAAGCGGAGTATTCTGTCAGTGTTATAAAAATAAAGAAATCTGTATTAGAAGAAGAATTAACTTTGCCGGGGAAAGTCGATTATTATGAAAATGCATATTTGTCATTTCTAAAATCTGGAGAAATTAAAGAAATATATGTAAACGAAGGAGAATGTATATCCGAAGGTCAGCTTTTAGCACAGCTTGACCCAAAGGGACTTAA
This sequence comes from Bacillota bacterium, assembly GCA_034721975.1. Taxonomy (GTDB): domain Bacteria; phylum Bacillota; class Clostridia; order Peptostreptococcales; family Acidaminobacteraceae; genus DAOURC01. The sequence goes on along the minus strand of JAYENG010000146.1, from coordinate 10,322 downwards.
TTTGAACATCGAGAGTGCAAGAAGTGATTACAACTCGAGTTTTGAACAATACAAACAAACTCAATCTCAAATGGATTTTTTGAACACTCAATATACTAATATGCTGGATCTTTATCAAAGTGGAAGCATTTCAAAATTCGAGTTGGATCAATCAAAGTTAAGTTACGATATCTCAGTCAATAATTATATCAGTTCTAAAAATCAGTTGAGTAGAGCAAAAGAGTATTTAGATTTTACAATTGATTCAGAGTCAGATTACATGTTGATTGCCAACAAAGATGGAGTGGCATCCAAAATAATATTTAAAGAGGGAGAAATAGTAGGTGACGGCATTCCAATATTATCTATTGCAGATTCAGGAAATTTCATAATAATCAATGTCAACTATGAGAATCTACTTAAATTTCAACTTGATAATACAGTAAACATTGTTTTCGAAGGTATGCCGATAGAGGGAATTGTTGTTGAAATCGGAAAAAATCCAGATCCGATAACATTAGAGTATAAGATAGTTGTTGAAACCCCAACTATTTTACCGATTGGAGAAATTGTAAAGATAAACAAAGTTATTAATATTTATGATGGAATAGTGTTACCGATAAATGCTGTTTTAGGACAGGAAGATGATTATTATGTTTATGAAGCAATAGACAATATTGTTCACAAGAAAAGCATTGAAATAATTCAAGTAGTCGATGATAAAGTTTTAGTCACCGGGATTGATGAAGGTGAAGAAATAATATATGAGGGCAACAAATTTATTAAAGAAGGTTTTAACATATATATTGTTAATACCATAGAATAGGAAGTAATACTATGAAATATTACAATAAGGTTCTAGTAAGTAAAAAAATTGTATTTTTTTTAGCATTTATATTTGTAGCAGTGGGTGTTTTTGCCTATTTTAAAATACCTAAACAAGAATTCCCTGAAATTGATGCTCCAGCAGCAGTAATTACAGCCGTTTATCCAGGAGCTTCACCTGAAACAGTCAAAAGGGAAGTAACTGATATTATTGAAAATAAAATATTAAATGTAGATGGATATAATTATTCCAATTCAATATCAAAAAACTCCGTAGCCATAGTTGTTTTGAGACTTGATGTAAAAGCTGATGTCGATAAATCAACGAATAAATTGAGGGAGCTCATTGACCAAGTAAAAACCGAATTGCCGGAAAGCGTCACTGATATAAATATCGAAACCGACTTGGTCGATACTGCTGATGCTTATTATATTCTAATCAATGAAAATGGAGGAGGAATCGATTCTAAACTTATAGATGATATCAAGTATGAGATGAGTTTAGTTGAAGGGACAACTAAAATAGAGGTGCTGGGAGATGATCCTCAAGATATAGTAATTGAAGTTGATATCAATAGAGCCAATCAACTAGGACTTACAATGATGGATCTTTATAATGCAGTTGATGGAAATATTTCTTTATCGCCGATAGGTGATATGAGAATAAACGATACTTATATTAATTTGAATATGGATTCAAAATTATCAATAGAAGATTTAGAAAATATCATACTATTTAAAAATCCATATAATTCTTCAAATGTTTTACTGAAAGATGTGGCCGGTATATTTTTCTGTGAAAGAGAAGGAGAGCAGATTATACGCTATAACAATAAAAAAGGTGTATTGTTTGCAATATATTTTGATGAGAGTATAAATATTCTTACAGCTGGAAATGATTTAATAGATACTGTAGATAGAATAGAGCTTCCCGAAAATGTGGTTATTTTAAACCCTCATTTTTCACCAGAAATAATTAAAAATTCAATCAATAAATTTTCAATAAGTTTACTTATAGGGATATTGCTTGTAATGTTGGTTGTGTTTTGGGGAATGGGTATCAGAAACGCTGTAGTTGTTTCGACGGCGATACCTCTTACTGTATTGATGACGTTCGCTGCAATGTATTTCGGAGGAATCAAATTGCATCAAATATCAATAGCCGCTTTGATAATTTCGCTAGGAATGTTGGTCGACAATGCTATTGTAATCAGTGATTCCATTCAAGTTCAGATTGACCATAAGGGAAATGATTATTTATCTATCCATAAAGGTGTAACCGATGTTGGTATACCAGTTTTGACATCAACTCTTACAACTATATTTGCATTTGCACCACTGCTTATGTTGAAAGGGGTTGCAGGAGAGTATATGTTTACACTTCCTTTAATCATCATCATTGCGCTGTTGGCATCATACTTGATTTCAATCTTTTTTACACCTGTTTTTTCATCATTGATACTTGTAAAAAAACACAATAAGGAAAAAAGGCATTTTTTCAAGAATATAGCGTTATCAATATTAAGATATTTCTTAAAACAAAGGGGTTTACTGTTATTCATTTTGTTAATAATCATTGTATTCACTGTTTATATAGGAAAAGAAATAGGACTGCAATTTTTTCCATATGCAGATTCAGATACTATATACATGAATGTAAAATCTGAAAATCAACAGGATTTAGAATTCACCGAAAAAAAAGCTAAGGCGATATTGGAAATATTGTCGAATGAAAACAATGTAATAGAAACAGTGGCTTCTATTGGAAAAGGCTTGCCGAAGTTCTATAATACACTATTACCATTAAGTCAGGCTAAAGATGTCGCTCAAGTGTATATCAAAATGGATTTAAAAAAAGTGTTGGATGAATTCGGAGATGTGTCGGATTATAATTCTTATTTGAAAAACAAATTAGTTAGAAATGTAAGTGGAGTTGATATTTCAATCAATCAGTTAGAACAAGGTGAACCTATCGGGAGTCCGGTAGTGTTGATTGTGAGCAGTGATGAACTCGAAAATTTGACATATTATTCTGAATTGATCAAAGAGAATTTGCTTGCTATAAACGGAGTTAAAGATGCACACGATAATGCTAATGCAGAAGAGTTGTATTACGAAATTATTTCTAAAGAAGAGGAAATAGATGTTTATGGTATATCTCATGCTAAAATACGTTCGGAAATTGCGTTGGCAATTGGAAGTTATGATTTCAAGGATATCGAGATAGAAGATGATGTAAGGAATATTCAATTAAAAAGCAACGTCAAGACAATAAGTGATCTTAAAAATATATATGTTTTCAATCAATATAATCAAAGGGCGAGGTTAAGTCAATTGATTGACTTGGATATTTCTAGTCAAGTTTCTAAAATCAATAAATATGAGCGATTGACATCGGTGACGATATACGGCGATCTTGAAAAATGGGCTAATCCTTATAATGTTGAAAAGGAACTAAAAGAATTGATTGCTAAAGAAAATTATCCTGTTAAAATTAAATATGATGGGGAACTTGGTAAAATTGTACAATACTTCGGAGATATTGGTGTTTTAGCATTATTTTCATTGATTTTGATAATGATTATTCTATTGTTTCAATTCAATTCAATAAAAAAAGTGTTTTTAATATTAATAACAATACCAGTTGCAAGCATAGGTTCTATTTGGGGTTTGAAAATAACAGGATATCCACTTTCATTTACATCACTTTTCGGTATTGTTAGTCTTTTCGGTATTGTTGTAAATAATGCCATAGTATTACTAGATTTTATCGACAAGGAAATTAAAAGCGGGTATGAAATATATTTTGCTGTGGAAAATGCTGTTTCAAGAAGATATAGACCAATTATGTTGACGACAATCACTACGATATTTGGTTTGTTGCCATTGGCATTTTCAAATAGTTCTTTATTTGAACCTATGGCAATTGCATTGATCTTCGGATTGTCGCTTTCTACTTTGTTGACATTGGTAGTGATTCCTGTTATTTTTACTTTGTTGTTCGATGCAAGCAAAAAAAATAAAGTTAATACAAGATTCAATAATTTATTAAAAATCAAGGAGGAAATATGGAAAGAGATATAAAAGATATTTTGTTGACTGAAGAAGATATTCGGGACAAAGTTAATGAATTAGGTGAAAAAATCACAAAAGACCATCAAGGAGAAGAACTAATACTGATTGGAGTATTAAAAGGCGCTAATGTATTTATGAGTGACTTGATGAGGAAAATAAATAAACCGATTGAGATTGATTTTATTTCTGTATCGAGTTATGGTCATTCAACAGAGAGTTCAGGAGTTGTTAGAATACTGAAAGATTTAGATTCTGAAATAGAAGGTAAAAATGTAATAATTGTCGAAGATATCATTGATTCCGGTCTGACATTAAAGTATTTAATTCAAAACTTTAAAACGAGAAACCCAAAATCGGTAAAAATATGTACTTTATTGGATAAACCTGAAAGAAGGAAAGTGGACATTAAAATCGATTATAAAGGTTTCGTCATTCCAGATGAATTCATTGTCGGTTACGGAATAGATTACGCTGAAGGATACAGAAATTTACCTTATGTGGCAACTTTGAAAGATGAAGTGTATTCTTAGATGAAAATAGTAATATTAAATGCCAGTCCAAGAAAAGAAGGAAATACTAGCAAAGCGCTTCAATATTTACTAGAGCGTTACAAAAATGAAGATATCACTTCATTTGATCTCGTCGATTATGATATTGAACATTGCAGTGGATGCCTTAATTGTTCAAAAACAGGGAAGTGTATCTTTAATGATGATATGGATATCATTTATGATGCGATCGATGCTGCTGAACTATTGATTTTTACAACTCCTGTGTATTTCAATTCGGTTACTTCTATTGGAAAACAAGTGATTGATCGCTTTCAACGCAATTATGCAAGGAGATTTATTTTGAAGAGTTCACTAAAAGTCGATGCAAATAAAAAAGGAATTTTACTTGCAACAGCTGGTTCTAAAGAAAAAAACCACGAGTTTGACGGTCTTAGAAAACCTATTGATTTAATGTTCAAAGCAAATGGTATAAGAGAGTACGAAATAATAATTATTGAAAACGCAGATATGAATAGCATAAAAAATATTTTTTAAAATTGTATACATTATATTGAATAATATAAAAATAATTATATAATAGATATGATGAAGAATTTTAGGAGGTATTATTGTGGAAAAAAAACTAGTACCAGTGGGACTGTCAAATAGACATGTGCATTTAGGTAAAGAAGACATTGATGTATTGTTTGGTGAAGGTTATGAATTGACTGTTATGAAAGATTTAACTCAACCGGGGCAATATGCTGCAAACGAGAAAATTGAAAGAGTTGGACCAAAAGGTAGTTTAGGTGCAAGAATTTTAGGACCGGAAAGAAAGAAAACTCAAATAGAAATTTCTAAATCAGATGGATTTATACTTGGTATTGATGCGCCTGTGAGAAATTCAGGAGATTTGAATGGAACACCTGGTGTCAAAATAGTCGGACCAAAAGGTTCAGTTGAATTAAACGAGGGTATAATTGTAGCATCAAGACATATACATATGCATACTAGCGATGCTGAAAAATTCAATATTGAAGACAATAGTTATGTAGACGTTAAAGTTTCGGGCGAAAGAGAATTAATCTTTAGCAATGTACTTGTTCGCGTCAATAAAAATTATGCATTAGATATGCATATAGACCTTGATGAAGGAAATGCTGCTGGTTTGGAAAACGGAGAACTAGTACAAATTTTATAAACGAGGTGGAAATTATGAATATAGCACAATATATAGATCATACAATATTAAAACCTGATAGTACAAAAGATCAAGTTATGAAAGTATGCGAAGAAGCAAAAGAACATTTATTTTACTCAGTATGTGTAAATCCATATTATGTAAAATTGGTGAGTGACCAATTAAAAGATTCTCATGTTAAAACAACTTCAGTCATTGGATTTCCTTTAGGGACATCAACTAGTGAAATAAAAGCGCTTGAAGCAAGAAAAGCAATAGAAGATGGTGCTGATGAGATTGATATGGTTATTAATGTTGCTGCTTTAAAAGACAAAGAATATGATTTTGTCAAAGCGGATATAAAATCTGTTGTTGATGAAGTTGAAGGGAAAGCGATTCTTAAAGTAATTTTGGAAACATGTTTGTTAACAGACGAAGAGAAAGTTAAAGCATGTGAATTATCAATGGAAGCTGGAGCAAATTATGTCAAGACATCAACCGGTTTTAGTACAGGCGGGGCAACTATAGAAGATGTAAAACTTATGAAGAAAACAGTTGGAGAAAATTTAAAAGTAAAAGCATCAGGAGGAATTAGAGACTTGACAATTGCTAAAGCGATGATAGAAGCAGGCGCATCAAGACTTGGAGCAAGTTCTTCAGTTAGCATTGTAAAAGGATTAAAATAAAATTCTGACTATTAAGAGCTTAGAAAATTAAGCTCTTTTTTTATTTTTAAATATATGAAAATATAGTATAATTAAAATAGTTGATTTTAATTTTACAATATACAGGAGGAAATTATGTATTATTCTAATAATTTTGGATGCCTAATAGTATTTGTCATATTCTTTGCCTTATTTTTATTTGCATCAAGGCTATTATTTACAACACCACTTGGACTTGTTTTCGCAGCTTATTTAATTTATCGCTGGTATATCGGCAATAAAAAAGCAGCTGTAAATTCAGATTCTGAACCGACTGAAAATTACAATAACGACAATAATGACAATAATAATAATGGAGATTTTTTTAAAGAAAATGAAGAAGTTATCGATGTCGATTATGAAGATATCGACGATTAATTATTAAATTTGAATAAAACTCATAACCCTGTCTATAATCTTTGATTTAGACAGGGTGTTTTTATGTTGAACAGTTTTTACAACAAGTAAAATAATGAGAGAACAGTAAATTTATGATTTTGTTGATATATAATGAATGTGGATATAAATAAAATATATAGAAAGGGATAATATATGAGAAATGAACTAGAAAAAATTGAAGGATATAGAGGAAAATTTTCAGGAGTTTTTGTTAGAAAAGGAATAAAAAATGGATATAAAGGTCAACTGGAAACTATTCTTTTAAAAGACATTGTAGATTCTAACAAAAAAATCGTTGCGAATCATTTATGGTTCAATTATACAAAAGGTTTTATTAGTCTTGGGAAACTTGAAGAAGGCGATGTAATAGAATTCAATGCAAGAGTTAAAGTGTACGAAAAGGGATACCAGGGATTTAAGGAAGATGTACCGAATTGGTTAGAGTATGATTACAAATTATCTCATCCATCAAAGGTTGTGAGAATGGATTTTAAATAAGATCAGGTTTTTTTCAAAAAGAATTATAATTACCATCATATAATATGATATGATTTTCATGAGTGATATATTTGAAATTCAGAGGTGTTTCATATGAAAATATTCTATGGTGTTAAAATAAAAGATGAATTAATAGCAATGATAAAAGATATAGCGCAGCTGGAATTGCAAAATGTCAAGGGGCGATTGACCAACCCTGACAATTATCATTTAACGTTGAAATTTGTCGGGGAAGTCAAGGATGAAGATATCGATAATTATATAGATTTATTGAGAATCAGCGCGGAGAAGATAGATACATTTTCAATCGACCTTGATGTTGTAGATACATTCGAGAAGAAAAAGGGAAATGTCATATGGATTGGTTCTAGTAAAAAGTCGAAAGAATTCGAGAAACTGGCGAAGTGTTTTGATGATAGACAAAATGCATTGCCGCATTTAACAATAATGAAAAAATCGGATGAGATCATTAAAAAAGAAATAGTAAGTTTTGAAATATTAATTGATGAAATAACTTTGTTTGAAAGCAAAAGGGTTGATGATAAGCTTTGTTATTTACCGATATATTCAGAAAAATTAAAGCAATTATAATAAAACCGGGAAACATATTTTTTTACTATGCCAACAATTATCGACGAGGTGTTTTTCAAAAATGGTAATATTATTGTTTGTATCCACCAATATCACAGTCTGAAATACAGTTCCATAGTGATTTCCTGAAATGAACATAGATGATAAATGATGTTCTTCTTTTTTTGACATACCTGTATCAGTTGGTAGGTTGTTCCATGATTTTGTTGTATTATCCAGTATTTTAAAAAGGTCTGATTTGGTTATTTCATTTTTAGACAATAAATCTCTAAGTTTTTTCTTTCCACTTATAACTTTCTTCCAATCGGTATCTAAGAATGCATTGCTGAGACCATGTATTCCATCACCGATTTCAATGGTTTCATCAAGGATATTTGAATAATAGAATAGATTGTTTAAATCACCATAGACAATGTTAAAAGGATTGAACGAGTCTTTATATTTATGCAGATAAAACGCAAAATCACGAATTTCATTATCAGTCGAAAGAAATTTATTTAATATATGACCACGACTTTTTTTGCTTGAATCAATCAAGTTTTTATTTCTAAAATTCGTTAGAAATCCTATTTTTCCTTCTTTGTTCATACCCATCCATATACCGCCATCTTTTAAATCTTTACCAGCTATGATATTCTTGTCATTCCAAACATGAATACTCATAGAAGGTCTACTATAGGACTCATCGCGATTTCCCAAGATGATGAGAGGATATTTTTCGTGTTCATTTATTGCAAATAGGATAGTGCACATATTCAACAGTCCTTTAGTGAAATATTATTTTGAAGACATCTTTTAAATAACTATAGCATACATTATAATATTATATAGTGAAATAATTATTGGAGGAGATTAAATGAATAATACATCGATGAATAAAAAAAAGAAAATTGCACTTGTTGCACATGATAACCGCAAACAGGACTTGCTGAAATGGGTAAAAGCAAATGAAGATAAATTGATTGGACATGAATTTTTTGGTACAGGGACTACATCGGAACTGATTTCTGATAATACAAAATTGAAAGTGCATGGATTTCTTAGCGGACCGTTAGGTGGAGATATGCAAATCGGTGCTCATATAGTTGAAGGAGATATAGATGTTCTGATATTCTTTTGGGATCCGCTTCAATCACAACCTCATGATCCAGATGTCAAGGCATTGCTTAGAATAGCTGTATTAAAGGATATACCGACATCGACAAATGTTGCATCGGCAGATTTCATGCTCAATTCTCCACTTATGGATGAAGAGTACCAAAGAGTGATTATCGATTATTCATCACGTATAAGTAGAAAATGTTAAATATGTTTGTATCTAAGATGTTATTTGAAATTAAACTAAATGATGCCTTTTCGCTAAAAGATCGCAGAAAAGTTGAAAGAAGTATAAAGGAAAAATTAAAAAACAGATTTAACATATCAATTGTTATTCAGCATGAAGATTATCCGATGAATTTGTTTACAATAAACATTGTACAAATAAATGAAAATGTTAATGAATTGAAGAAAGTTTATGAGAATATGTTAGAGTTGATTTTAGATGATTATGAAATAGAGCTATTGAAACACGAATTTGATATTTTGGATTGAAGAAAGAACACTCATTTGATGAGTGTTCTTTGTTGTAAGTCTTCTACCAATGTAATTAGTTCTTGAAGTTCTTTAGTGATTTTTTTATTTTTGTGATAAATAAGTTGAGAATAGATTGTATTCTTTTTATCGATTTTAGCACTTTCATATACTAAAGATCCATCTCTCAACTCTTTAAGAACAGAAATTTTGGGTAAAATAGATATTCCCATTCCAAGCACTAAACTCTGTTTCACTATTTCTACGCTCCATGCTTCAAGTACTGTTTCATGAATGATATTTTTTTCTTTAAGATATTTTTCGAAAATTTCGCGGTAAGTGCCACCTTTTCTTGTTAGTATGATTTTGGGATATTTGAAGATGTTTTCTTGATTTTTTTGTTCATAATCAGGAGAACATACAAAACCCATTTCTTCTTTTGAAATTATTCTAGTGCAAAAATCTTTTTCTTTTATTTCTTTATCTATTATAAAAATAATATCAACATCACCATTGCGGAGCCTTATTTTCAAATCGTTGTAAGTATCGTTTATTAGGATGATGTCAATATTCGGGTATATCGACTTATAATCTTTAAATAAGTTTTTCAACTTATAAAGTGCAATTGTTTCTTCAACTCCTATTCTTATCGTAGGATGATTTTTAGAAGATGTAGAATTAAGTTGTTCAATTTTTTCGTAACTTTGCAATAATGCTTCAACTTCAGCAAGCAACTCATTTCCAATTTGAGTCAAGACAATCTTATGCCCGAGTCTTTCAAAAATCGGAGCCTCTAAATAGTCCTCAATTTGTTGAATGTGAGAAGTGATGGTCGATTGTGCATAACCTAAATTATTACTGGCTTTTGTAAAACTACCCAACTCGACAATTTTCATAAATGTTATGAAATTTCTTATTTCCAAGTTTAACACCTCCTAATTCATTATAATTTATATATCGAAAAAAATGAACTAAATATTCGATAATTTCAATTTTACAAAAATAAAA
>JAYENG010000145.1:0-1984 GCA_034721975.1 Bacillota bacterium | reverse complement strand
CTCATTTAAAATTAATGCTTTGAGAATTATTCATTTCAAAATATATTCATTTGCCTTTCTAGTTCCATCATCATCATAAATTTCTTTTATAAAAATATATCCTTTTGATTCAAGTCTGTGCAAATTATTTCTTACAGTACTTTCGTTAACTTTTAGGATATAACTTATCTTACTAATAGAAATTTGTATCTTACCCTTTTCACCTGATAGTTCACTTAAAAGCAAATAAATATATTTTCCTGATATTGTCGATTTTAAATTACCTGAAACTCTATATTTCATAATACTATCATCCATAACCTCACTCCCATTCATCTAAATACTTGTATCTGTAAACCTTCTGTGACTTTGCAAATTTAATCATAAATCCAACTTGATCAACTACAGAAATATTATTTTTATCTTTAGTTAACATCATTACACTTCCAGAAATAGCAACTAAAATGAAAACCATGCTTGCTACTGTATTTTTAAAAATAAGATACAGTAAAATATCAAATACTCCTGCTATAACGGTCGCTATAATTGTTTTAAAAAGTTCTTCTTTACCATATCCTTCAAAGATTTCTACTCTTGTTTTTAATCCTTGGGGTATATAGAGCGATTGCTTTTCCATTTTGATCACAACTCCAACTCACATTACATAATAAGACATTACTAAATCTTTGATAATCCAGACACATTCTGCCATGATATAAAATATGATTGTATTTTTAATCCGTTTTTTATATGTTGCACTTTGTTCTTCATCTGCACCCATAGCAATAAAACAATATATTATCCTAAGTCCTGCGCCACTACGAATAAGCATAATAAAAGCAAGTGCTAATTCTTTTAAAATATCCATTCTTTCACCCTTTTTTTATTTTTTAAATACAGCTTTGCCCATTTGATATATTCTTGCTGTTGAATAAACTTTATTCATCATGCCGCCACCTTGACCACCTGATATAATAAGAAACTCTTGTAAGAACTTCGGTGTTCTAAGTGCTAATAACAATGCAGCAAGTCCCCAAAATATATGAGTATTCAGCATAAGTGCAACTCCTAATTTTGCTAATACAATCTGGACAAGTACGGCAAGCGTGCTTTGAAAAAACTTTTGTATATATGAACGAAATACCCCATTATCATTATCCATCAAGCCGACACAAGCAAGTGGCAGTCCAATTCTAAGTATTAATATTTCAAGACCTCTCGTTAGAAACTGAATATAAAGAATAAAAAAACATATGAAAAAGATAAGCGATATTATGCCTGTAAATATTCCCGCAGTTGATATTCCTGTTATAACCATACTAAAATCAGTTGCCATATCTCCTGATATGATAGTAATCAGTTGATTGCTTAAATCTGATATCACTTCTGAAAGCCAACCATACATTGTAGGGAAGCACACTGCTACTGCCAACGCTTTCAGAAACCCTGTCAATAATATAAGTGGTTCTGTATCTGCATCGCCTTCTGTCCATAGAATATATCTTTCAAATCCTTTTTTTAGAAACTTTAATATGATAAGTGAAACACCAAAGGCAAAAAATATATCAAATATGCCACTGATACCATTTGTCCCAAGGAGCGTGTCCATATAATCTTCTGCATGAAGTGCCATAGGAACAAGTCCGTCAAGTAATGTATTGGCATAGCCAAGACAACCAGTAAGAATAGCTCCAATTAGTAGCATAATTACATATTCCAATCTCTCCACCTCCTCATTCTGCTTTCACCAAAACAGCCTGCGGAATAATCCGCAAGCCACTTTATTTTTTTGCATGTTATTAACCAGCATAGTTAAACATGCTCTCAATGCGGTCAGTTAAAGTCGGCAGGATAGTATCGCCAAAAAGTGTGTAAAGTCCTGCAAGTAATAATGCCCCAATCACAACTGAAATTAAAATTTTAACAGCGGAATCAACAAAACCCTCTCCACTATTACTGTTCATTAAATTTCTTGCTACCTGTCCTACATTCATCATCTTGAACT
>JAYENG010000144.1:0-11368 GCA_034721975.1 Bacillota bacterium | reverse complement strand
TATTATCTCTTTTATTCATAATTATGTCGTAAATTCTCATATTATTCGACCTCTTTTAAAATACCTTTTATATATGAAGAAAATTTAGGTTTTGTTTCATTTGCTATTCTCATTACCGTTTCATGGTCTATCGGTTCTAATGTATCTGCAATAGCCATATCTGTAACGCAAGATATTCCAAGCACTTTCATTCCTGAATGATTTGCCACGATGGTTTCAGGAATAGTTGACATTCCAACTGTATCTCCACCTATTGTTCTAAGCATCCTCAATTCAGCTTTTGATAAAAAGTACGGTCCACTAATAGCAGTATAAACACCTTCTTGTACATCTAAATCTAAATCTTTTGCTATTTTTCTAGCAATTTCAATTAATTCAGGATTGTATGCTGTCGACATATCAGGGAATCTAGGACCGAAATCATCAAGATTTTTACCCATAAGAGGATTATCACCCATCATATTTATATGGTCTGTAATAATCATCAATGCACCTGGGTATAATTTTGGATTCATTCCACCACATGCATTGGTTACTATAAGTGTTTCAACACCTAATTTTTTCATTACACGTACAGGAAATGTAATATCTTGCATACTATATCCTTCATAGTAATGAAGTCTTCCTTGCATCGCAACAACATTTTTCCCCATTAATTCTCCGATTATCAACTGTCCTTTATGTCCTTCTACAGTCGAAACAGGAAAATGCGGAATATCTTTATACTCAATTACAACCGGGTTAATGATTTCATCTGCCAAATCTCCCAACCCAGAGCCCAATATCAACCCTATTTTAGGTTCGACATTTATCTTAGATTCAATATAGTTCACTGATTCATTAAATTTCTGTTGCATCATTTCACCTCTATTTTTCAAGTATTTTTTTAACTAGTTCAATAAAATCATTCTTAACTCTATTTGCAGTCTCTACAACTTCACCATGACTCAATGGCTGGTCTAAAATTCCCGAAGCCATGTTTGTTATCAAAGAAATGCCTAATACATCAATACCAGCATGAGCGGCAACAATGCCTTCGGGTACAGTCGACATCCCCACAGCATCCGCTCCTAAAACACGTGCCATTTTCACTTCAGCGGGTGTTTCGTAAGTTGGACCTGCATTGAATAAATAAACTCCTTTTTTAACTTCAATATCTAATTCTTTAGCAGAACCTTGTGCAATATCCATTAAATATTTTTTATAAATTCTCGAAGTATCCGGAAATCTAGGTCCCATATCTGAATAATTAATTCCGATTAACGGATTGTCGAAAGTAAAATTAATATGATCTTCAATAATCATCAAATCACCTGCAATATAATCTAGATTAACCCCACCTGAAGCATTAGTCACAATCATTTTCTTGATTCCCAATGCACTAAAAATTCTAATTGGGAAAGTTACTTTTTTCATATCATAACCTTCATAATAGTGAAATCTACCTTGCATTGCAATAACAGTCTTGCCGGATAAATTTCCGATTACAAATTGACCTTTATGCCCTTCAACCGTCGATACCGGGAAATATGGTATATCGTCATATGAAATAATAATGGGATTTGAAATCTCATCTGCTAAAACACCTAAACCTGAGCCTAGAATTAGAGCGATTTCAATTTTTTCAATCCCCTTCAACTCTTTTAGAATATATTCAGTCGAAAGTTCGGTTTTTCTTTTATAATCCATTTCTAATCCTCCAGTATTTCATCTAGGAAGCTTATGCCGTTACCGATATTATTCACTCTAAAATAATCAGCAATAGTGGCAGCTATATCTGAAAAAGAATTTCGTATTCCTAAATTGAAATTTCTTTTTATGCTTGCACCATAAACAAGAAGAGGTACCATCTCTCTAGTGTGGTCGGTTCCTTTATAAGTTGGATCATTGCCGTGATCAGCTGAAATAATCAATATATCGTCTTCATTCATGGCTTCAATCATTTCTGGAATTCTTAGATCGAATTTTTCAATAGCGTTTTTATATCCTTCGACATCTCTTCTATGCCCAAATTTAGCATCAAAATCTACTAAGTTTGTAAATATAAGACCATTATTCTTTTCTTTAATATAGCGTAAAGTCTGATCAACGCCATCCATATTGTTTACAATATGTACATCTTCTGTTACCCCTTGATTATTGAAAATGTCAGCAATTTTTCCAACTGCAATAACATCAAATTTATTCTCTTTTAATTCATCTAAAATTGTTTTGCCGAATGGACTGAGTGAAAAATCTCTTCTATTAGGGGTTCTTTCAAATTTACCTTTTTCACCAATAAAAGGTCTTGCAATTATTCTAGCTACTTGATCTTCACCCATTAGAATATCTCTTGCTATTCGACACATAGAATATAATTCATCCAGTGGAATTATATCTTCATGAGCTGCAATTTGAAAAACACTATCTGCCGATGTATAAACAATCGGCTTTCCAGTTTTTATATGTTCTTCACCAAATTCTTCAATTATCACAGTTCCAGAAGCAGGTTTGTTACATAAAACCTTTCTTCCTGTTCTTTCTTCAAATTTTTTTATTACTCGATCCGGAAAACCTTCTGGATAAGTTTTGAATGGTTGCTCTATATGTAATCCAGCAATTTCCCAATGACCTGTTGTTGTATCTTTACCGTTTGAAAGCTCTTTCATTTTACCATATGAACCAATAATCGAACCATTATAATCGATATAATCAACCCCATCAATTTTGCCGACTCCCAATTGTTTTAGATTGTCAATTTTCATATCCGGAAATGTTTTATAAATATTCCCAAAAGTATCAACACCAAAATCACCAAATCTTTCAGCATCCGGCATTGCTCCTATACCAACACTATCTATAATTACTAAAATAATTCTTTTCATTATTCTTCTCCTTCCTTTGTACTTTATTTGTACAACAAGAAAAATATCTCGAAGATATAATATGGTTATATCCCATGATTTTTCTTACTTGTTCAGGTTTTTTACCACTTTTGAATAAGTAAATTGCATAAGAGTTCCTTAAAGTATGAGGATTTATTTCCCTATCGATCTGTGATCGATTTGAGTATTTTTTAATGATTTTCCAGATTCCTTGTCTTGAAATTCTATCACCTTTGTAATTTAAGAATAAAGCATCTGTAGGATATTTAATGAAGCTGCTTCTTATATTGATAAAGTAGTCACTGATTATCTCCAAAAGTTCTTTTTTCAAAGGGATATTTCTTACGCTGTTGTTATCAACTACTAACTCACTTGTTGTTAAATCAATATCATCTACATTCACATTGATAAGTTCGGAAACTTTAATTCCTGTTCCAAATAACGACTCAAATATTAAATAGTCTCTTTTCCCTACAAATGATTTTTTGTCGATTTCACTAATTATTAAATCAAATTCTTCTCTAGAAATGCAATCAGGCAATTCTCTTTTAACTTTAGGTCTCTTAATCTCTAAAGTAGGATTATAAGTAATCAAGTTGTTTTTCAACAAAAACGAAAAAAACTTTTTAATTGTCGTCGATTTTCTATATATCGTTGAATCTCTTTCTCCTTTAAATGTCATTTGTTCAATAAAATCACTAATATGAACTTGTTCAATTTCTCTATAATCATCAATGTCTTTTGATCTAAGAAATTTACTGAATTCTCTTATATCTCTCTCATAAGATATTATAGTATTATGAGATAACTTATTGCTATGTAAATATTCAACAAAATTTTCTACTCTTACTTTCATTATTTCACTCCGATGATATTATATTTTTTTAATTTGATCAATTAAACTTTTACTGTTTTTTAGCGCATGTTTATCTACAATCGATCCAGAAATAATACGTGCCACTTCATTGGTTTTTTCATTCTCATTGAGAGGTATCAGCTGAGATAATCCTTCTAGCTTCTCAATTTTAAAATTTCTGTCTGCTGCGGCTGCTATTTGAGGCAGATGAGTTATAGCTATGATTTGTTTCCTTTTTGACAGTTCAACCATTTTCTTACCTACTTTGAATGCAGTTTCACCACTGATGCCTGTATCTATTTCATCAAAAATCATTGTATCAATCTCGTCGATTTCTGATAGAACTATTTTTATACCGAGCATAATCCTAGAAATTTCTCCACCTGATGCTATTTCTTTTAATGGCATCGGTTTCATCCCTTTGTTGGTACTTAATAAAAATCGCAAATCATCATATCCATTTTTAGTCACTCTTATATTATCATCATTACGTTTTTCCTTGAAATCGGATTCAAAGATTATATCTTTCAAGTTTAATTCGCTTATTTCAGCTTTAATTTTATTTTTGAACACTTCGGATACTTCTTTTCTCTGAATGGATAATTCCGTCGATTCTCTAATATATTCTTTATAAATATTTTCCATTTCTTCTTGATATTCTTTTAAAATAGTTTCTTTTTTGCTTACCCTATCAAGTTTTTCTTGAATATCATCTTTATATTCTATAATCGATTCTAATGAATTGCCATATTTTTTCATTAAGAGATTCAATTCCGAAAATCTGTTTTCTATTCGCTCGAATTCATTCTCGTCAAAATCGTAAGCAGTTAGCAAATGATTGATTTCACTGCTTATATCTGAAGATTCAATAACCAAACTTTCAATTCGATTCAAAACATCATAAATATTTGAATCGTAATTTGATATTTTATTTAGATCGGTTTTTACCATAACCAATTGATTTAATATTCCATTTTCACTATCGATCAACAAACTACTCTCTTGCAAATTATTGATAATATCTTCTAAGTGACTTAATTGATTAAACTTATCTTCTATTTCATTATCTTCTGCTATATTTATATTTGCACTCTCTATTTCTTTATATTGAAATTTTAAATAATCTATATCAAAATTTGTTTCATTATTTATAATAAGATTAATATTTTCTAAAATTTCGAAATATTTATCGCTCGATTTTTTAACTGCATTTAAATTAGATTCAATTTCCTTATATCCAAATGCGTCGATTGTTTTTAAATGAGTTTTTTCATCCAATAAAGATTGATGTTTATGTTGTCCATGAACATCAATTAATTGATTTGTTAATTGTAGCAGATTACCTTGAGAAATTATTTTTCCATTTAACCTGGAGATACTTTTCCCGTTAGGATATATTTCTCTTGTAACAACAAAAATACCATCATCAATCAATTCATCATCAATAACAGTCAAATTTATTTTCTTGGGATCAACATCAAAAATCAACTCGATAATCGCCTTGTCACCTTTAATCTTTTGAGTGGCGTTTTTAATTTTTTTTCCTAATGCCAAATTAATGGCCTCGATTATTATAGATTTTCCAGCTCCAGTTTCACCGGTGATAACATTTAACCGTTGGTCAAATTTTACATTTATCTGATCAATTATAATGAAATTTTTAATATTTAACTCTAGAAGCATTGCATCACCTGCTAACCAATTATTTCGTTAAAAATATCAATAACTCTAAGGCTTTCTTCTTCAGTTCCAAGTAAAATAAATATTGTATCATCTCCAGCAATCGTACCTAGAATTCCATCGATTTTTAGAGCATCTATAGCTGCTGCAGCTGCATTCGCAGAACCAATTAAAGTTTTTACTACCACTATATTGCCTGAGTAATCCAAGGTTAATACAGAATCTTTAAATAAATTTATAAATCGTTTTAATATAGGAGCATCACTTTCATTAATTGTTGAATACTTGTATTTCCCGTCTTTTGTCAATACTTTGATTAGGCGCAATTCTTTTATATCTCTAGATACAGTAGCTTGAGTAACGTTAAAACCCTGTTTTTTTAATTCTTCTGCCAAATCTTCCTGCGTTTCAATCTCTATGTTCTTGATGATGTCTAAAATTTTAGAATGCCTACTATATTTCATAAACGCCTCCTATTATAAATTTATATGCGCCTTTTCAACAATGCCTTTAATGTATTCTTTATTCAAAAAGATGTCTTGAATTTCATTTTTTTTACAGTATACAAGAAATTCAATATTTCCCTTAGGACCTTTAACCGGCGAGTAAGTCAATTCAATTATTTCCCAATGATTATCATTAATCATTTTGATTGTTTTAATCAAAACCTCTTCATGAACAGACTTTTCTCTTACTACCCCGTTTTTTTTAACGTTTTCTCTACCCGCTTCGAACTGAGGTTTGATCAATATGACAGCTTCTGTTGTATCTTTAGTAAATTGATCTAGAACCGGAATAATTTTACTTAATGAAATAAATGAAACATCTACACTTATAAAATCAACCTTTTCACCAATTTTATCAAAATTGATATAACGCATATTTGTTTTTTCTAAATTTATTACCGCTTCGTGATTTCTAAGCTTCCAATCAAGTTGACCATATCCAACGTCAATTGAGTAAACTTTTTCAGCATTGTTTTGGAGCATGCAATCAGTAAATCCACCTGTAGAAGCGCCGACATCCATACAAACTTTTTCTTTTAAATTTATATTGTAATTTTCAATCGCTTTTTCGAGCTTTAGTCCGCCTCTACTGACGTACTTCAATTTCTTACCCCGAATTTCAATATTTGAATCACAATCAACTTTAGTTCCTGGTTTATCCACTCTTAAATTATCTATATAGATAATCCCAGACATAATCAATCGTTTTGCTTTTTCTCTAGAATCAGTCAGTCCAGCGTCGTACATCAATTGATCTATTCTAATTTTCAAGTAATCACATTCCTTTATTTATATGGTTAAGCATTCCTCTAGTATCCAGCTGGTACCTATCAAGCAATTCATAGATGCTCCCGTGTTCTATGAATGCATCAGGTAAATTACAAGTTTCTACATTCATAAATCCATTTTTAAGAAAATGATTTTCTAATTGTATTGTAAAACTGCCGGTTTCTATATTTTCTTCAATAATAAATATTTTTTTATAATCTTTTGCAATATTGTAAACACTTTCATAATTTAACGGTTTCAGCGTTCTTAAATTTAAAACACCATGGTTGAAATCGTTTATTTTCGATGCTTCATATGCTTCCTTAACCAATCTGCCAGTTGTAATAATAAGAATGTTTTTCCCTTTAACTATAAGCTCAGGCTCAAATAAATCATTTTTATCGGTGTTTATCATATATGACTCGCCTTTGAAATATTTTATTGCCAAAGGTCCTTTGAAGTCCTTACTGAAATCCAACATTCTAATAAGTTCGTTACTATCCTTCGGCATCATTATAGTCATATTTGGAATAAGATTTAAATAAGATGTATCGTAAATTCCATGATGAGTCTCTCCATCGCTTCCAACTAATCCCGATCTATCTATGCAAAAAACAACACTTAAATTTTGCAATGCGACATCGTGAATTATTTGATCAAAAGCTCTTTGCAAGAAAGTAGAATACACTGCTACATAAGGCTTGAATCCTCCAATAGCTAGTCCGGCAGCCATTGTAACTGCATTTTGTTCAGCAATGCCGACATCTATGAATTGTTCATTCAGTTCTTTTGCAAATTTATTCAACCCAGTACCTGACGACATCGCAGCAGTTAATGCAATTATTCTATTATCGTCCTTTGCCATATCAAGTAAATGATTTCCAAAAACATCCGAATAAGTCAACTTGTTTGATGGCACTACACCATATTTTAAATCGAATTTTCCAACACCGTGATATAAATCCGGATTCTTTTCAGCTGCCAAGTACCCTTTTCCTTTTATTGTTTTAACATGAAAAAGAACTGGTTTATCAATTTTTTTTGCAAGTTCCAATGTTTCAATCATCTCTTTGATATTATGACCGTCTACCGGTCCGATATAAGATAATCCAAAATGTTCAAACAACATTCCTGGGATAAATAATTCTTTTATGCTGCTTTTGGTTTTTGAAATCACATGATAAGCCTTTGTGCCTATTTGTGATTTAGTCAATTTGTTAACCGTAGAACGTTTTAAGGAGGTATAAAGTTTAAATCCTCTGATTTTATTTAAATATTTTGAAACGCTGCCAACGTTATCGGATATAGACATTTCATTATCATTCAATATTATGATTAATTGGCTTTTGCATTGCCCTGCGTAATTAAGCGCTTCAAATGCCATCCCGCTTGTCAAGGCACCATCTCCAATAATCGGCAATACATAATCATTTTTATTATCAAGATTTTCATTTACCTTCGCTAAACCTAGTGCAGCAGATATCGATGTCGAGCTATGACCAGCTTCTAAAATATCGTGTTCGCTTTCAGATCGCTTTAAGAATCCACTTAACCCATCTAGTTGTCTTAAAGTACTGAATTTATCTTTTCTTCCTGATAAGATTTTATGTGCATACGCCTGATGTCCAACATCCCATATCAATTTATCGTCAGGACTGTTAAAAACATAATGCAATGCTATAGTAAGTTCGACCGTCCCTAAATTTGAAGCTAAATGTCCCCCGGTTTGACTAACAGTTTCAAGGATAAATTCTCTTAATTCATTTGACAGTTGATTTAACTGATTTATTTTTAGTTTTTTTATATCTGATGGTTCTTCGATTGAATTTATAATATTCAAAATGTCAACTCCATTATTTCATAACTTTGATTTTAACTCTATCTTCAATTAGGTATAGAACAAGCGCAGCATAAAATACTATTTTCTCCCATTTTCTAATTGCTATTTGTTTACCGAAAGCTTTACCTCCAACAGTAAACGAAGCGGTTAAACCGCTGAGAATAACTGCAATAAGAGATATATTAAATATAGAATAATCATATTGCGACATTTTAAACGATATGCCGGCAATGGCAGCACCACTTAAAATTCCTGCAATATCACCAACAACATCATTGCAGAAATTTGATACTCTATCAGCTTTTTTTACTAGCTTAACTGCTTTTTTCGCACCGTGTATTTTTCTTGACGCCATAGCGTTAAATGGCTTAGGATTTGCTGCAGTAACAGCTATGCCAATGATATCAAAAATAATTCCTGTAAAAACAATTATCATCAATATAATAATTGAATATACCAAATTTAAATTTTTAATAGAAATTTCCGATAGAACACTAATGCTTATGGCTAAAAAAAACGTCATAAAAAAAACATGCATTATCCACTTATTTTCATTTTTTATTTTCATAATCAATCTCCAAATAATAGTTAAAGGTGGTAGCAAAACGAGTAAACTTTGCGGCTTAGGTCCAGTAGGGTTTCCCATAACCACACTGATTTGTCACCAAATCAGCAGTTTCCTTTTACGCAGTTATTTACACTGTCACCAGTAATAAGACTGAATTACCACTTAGCTCACACTTTAATCCCCGTTTTGCTTCTTTAAAGAACAGTCTAGGAGTTTTCCTCAACAACTCATCTAATCCTTAGCCTCTTTTGCAGTGATGGTTTAGATTAGCGATGATATATCCCTATCGGCCAATAGCGATATATTTAACTACCGTCTACCAAGCGCCACTCAAGGCAGGCTACACTACCTGTAGTTTAACTACTGATAGGTTTCATCCTGCATATAGCAAGTCTCCACGGAATAAGGGTCGTATACTACATGCCATTGTAGCACGCCCCTAGTTCCTTACTCCCAACAAAAGCCCATGACTGGGCGTCACAAGCCAAAACCAGGAACTTCATCGATGTGCCCTTTGACGGATTTTTAGCCCCGCCTTGGGAATTGGATTTGTTGACTAGAATACTGCACCACCATATATTCACTATATCATTAAATTTGCAATTACAATTCCTAATATTGCTCCAACAAAAACTTCATAAGGTGTATGCCCAATAAGTTCTTTTAATTTTTCTTGTTCAATATGTTTATGTTTGTATAGATCATCAAGCATGGTATTTAGTATTATCGCCTGTTTCCCGACGGCACGTCTGACCCCAGATGCGTCATACATGATGACTAAAGAAAATACCAATGCAACAGCAAAACTTGCACTATCCCAACCTTTGTCCAATCCTATGGAAGTCGATAATCCCATAACAAAAGAAGAGTGAGAACTAGGCATTCCACCTGATCCAACTAAACGATATAAGTTTAATCTTTTTTCAATCACTAAAGTAGTTATAACTTTACTCAGTTGAGCAATCAGCCATGCTATAAAAGCGATATAAAAATATTGATTTAAAAATATTTCTTTTGCAACCATTTCTCAACCTACTTTTCTCTATTTTTTAAATACTCGATAATATCAAAAAGAAAATCCAGATTATATCCTTTAATCATCTTCAGAGTATCTTTAGCAATATTCAAATGATTTTGTGCATCGCTTTTAGTTCTCTCGATTCCATTATACTTTACATATGTATTCTTACCAAGTTTATTATCTTTGCCTATGGATTTTCCAATGTGATCATAATCACCAGCAACATCTAAATAATCATCTATCAACTGAAAACTATATCCAATATGGTAAGCGGCTTTATTAAGCAATTCAATCTCTGATTCACTTAAATCACTCAAATACCCCGCCGACACTATTGCAGCAATCAATAATTTACCTGTCTTGTTTTCTATAATATAATTGAGCACATCATTGGAAATATCTTTGTTTTCAGTATCTATATCTACAACCTGCCCAATTATCATTCCTTTAAATCCAGCAGATTTTGCAATTAATTCAGAAGCTTTTATTACACCTTTATCTCCATCGCTGTCTAGAATTGTGCTTATAATGATTTGATACGCCCTGTTCAATAAAGCATCTCCTGCTAAAATAGCCATTGCATCTCCATAAACCTTATGAGATGTCAAATTACCTCTTCTATAATCATCATCGTCCATGGCAGGCAAATCATCATGAACCAGTGAATAAGTATGTATCATTTCTAGAGCGCATGCCAAATCTAAAGCATATTCAAGATTACCCTTCAATAATTCTGTAGTTTTATACAACAAAACAGGTCTTAGTCTTTTCCCTCCAGCCAAAAGAGAGTAATTCACTATTTCATTAAATCTTTTCTCGTGATTATTATTCCCATTTTTAAAGAAAGTCGTTAAATGCATTTCTATAAGATTTTTGATTTTTTTATAATCATCATTCATTTAAATCCCCTGCATCAATTTTTTTCTCTTTATTTTCAACTAAAACAGTAATTTGTGTTTTAGTTTTTTCTATTTCATCAATACTCTCTCTATATATATTTATACCCATTTCAAATAGCTTCAACGATTCGCTTAGAGGAACGTTTTCATTTTCGAGTTTTTCAAAGATTTTTTCCAATTCTTTTAAATTGTTTTCTAAATTTATCTCTTTCATTCAGACACCTCGATTTTAAAGATTTTCGATAATATTTGACCGTCTTTTAATTCATTACAAATTGTTTGATCTTCTTTTGCATCGTTAATCGATTTGATTATTTTATTTTTGTTTTTATTGTTATTTGCGTCCAGCTCTTTGGTGTGGGTTTG
>JAYENG010000143.1:0-1990 GCA_034721975.1 Bacillota bacterium | reverse complement strand
GATGGATATACAGATGGAAGCATACATGATTATCATGCTTCAGCACTATTGATGGCAATTTTCTTAAATAAAATGAACGAAAGAGAAACAATCGACCTTACTGAAGCAATAATGCATTCTGGAGAGACAATAGATCTATCTAATATTGAAGGAGTTAAGGTGGATAAGCATTCAACTGGTGGTGTAGGGGATACTACTACTTTGATACTCGCTCCATTGATTGCTTCTTTAGGAATCAAATTTGCAAAAATGTCAGGTAGAGGACTAGGGCATACTGGTGGAACAATTGATAAACTGGAATCGATAAAAGGATTTCATACAAGCTTATCTACGGAAGATTTTATAAAAAATGTCAATGAGATCAATGTTTCCGTTATAGGTCAAACAAAAAACATAGCCCCGGCAGATAAAAAACTATATTCTCTTAGAGATGTTACTGCAACGGTTGACAATATCAGTTTAATAGCAAGCAGTATTATGAGTAAAAAATTAGCAGCAGGATCCGATGCTATAGTTCTAGATGTAAAAGTAGGTTCAGGTGCTTTTGTAAAAAATTATGAGGATGCAGTAGAATTAGCAACTTTAATGGTTAAAATCGGCGAGGGTATGGGAAGAAGAACAATGGCTGTTATTTCTGAAATGGCTCAACCTCTTGGAAATGCAATTGGGAATGCAATTGAAGTTATTGAAGCTGTTGATATACTCAAAAATAAAGGACCGAATGATTTAAGAGAACTTTGTTTAACTTTGGGTTCGAATTTAGTAGTAATGGCTAAAAAAGCAGATACTTTTGAAAATGCTTATAATCTTCTAGAAGAACAACTAAGCAACGGTGAGGCTTTAGAATATTTTGAGAAATTGATTAACGCTCAAGGCGGAGAACCAATTTTCATTAATAACTATGCCTATTTACCTAAGGCGGATTTTATTGAAGAAATATTTTCTCTAGAAGAAGGGTATATTAAAACAATTGAATCTGATGATGTCGGCATAGCTTCTCTTATGTTGGGAGCAGGTAGAGAAAACTTAGAGGATGAGATTGATCATGCTTCCGGCATATACATTCTTAAGAAAATAGGCGACTATGTTACAACTGATGAACCTATGGCAATATTCTATACTAATAAAAGAAATTCAATTGAAGATGCCAAAAAAAGATTTTACTCTGCGTTTGAATACAGTGATGAATCTATCGAATATCCTAAATTGATCAAGGCGATAGTTTCAAAAGATGGTGTGAAAAAATTTTTATAAAATATAAAATGGCAAAAAGCTGTGTTCAGTTTGATTGCCATTTTAATTTTGGAGCAAACTATGAATTTAAAATTAAATAAGAGTTTACAATTGAATATTGAAAATGTACTATTCAAATTTACTGAAGAATTCTATATCGTTGGTGGATATGTAAGAGATTTGGTGCTTGATATCGAGTCTAAAGATATCGATATAGTACTTCCAGTTGATTTTGTCGTGATGAAGAATATTTTCTATTACATCAAAAAATGTTTTCCGCTGGATTCAATTGATTATGTCGATGAATACTATAATATACAGTGGCGACACTTGAAATATGAAATTGACATCGTTCCAATGAGAAAAGAGATTTATTCGTGTGAAAGCCATAAACCAAAGATTGTAAAAGGAACATTCATTGATGATTTATTGCGTAGAGATTTTACGATCAACTCGGTATATGTAAAGATTACCAAAGGTGGGTCCAATGAAGTAATTGATCCTTTAAATGGTTTAAATGCTATAAATGAAGGTGAAATCATAATCAATTACACTGATAGCTTTAAAGATGATCCTACAAGGTATTTCAGGCTTTTTATATATAAAAACCGATTGGGTTTCACTGTTGACGATTCTATTCTAGCCATGATATCTAAAGATAATTTAAATAAGTTGACAAATTTCAATTTGGTCAATGAACTTGTAAAAATACTTCATGAAAAAAAAGCATATGAAATTTTATCGGATTTATTTGATT
>JAYENG010000142.1:0-1996 GCA_034721975.1 Bacillota bacterium | reverse complement strand
TCCTTTGACATCATAAAAATCAGGCTGTTCTTTAGCAACCTCATGAGATTCTTTCAACTCTAGATCCGTTATCGAAACCGATTTTCCTTTAAGATACTCCACACAGTTTTTTAGAGTATCCATTCCGACGATCTCTATTCCATCAATCAATCTTGCTTCAAGTACATTCTCTCTTGATAGGATAATCGTCTTGAAACCTTCCTCTCTTGCCTTTAAAACCATCGGCAACACACCATTACTAGGCCTGATCTGTCCATCTAATGAAAGTTCTCCTATGAATCCTATTCTTTTAATATTTTTATCGATAATCTTCAATTGATTCGAAGCCATCAAGAGCCCTACAGCCATTCCCAAGTCAAAGCTCGATCCACTTTTCTTCATATCACCAGGAGCCAGATTGATGATAACCTTATACTGAGGGAAGTCGAAATAAGAATTGCTGATAGCCGCCTCAATACGTTCTTTCGCTTCCTTGATGGCTTGATCTCCAAGCCCTATGATACTTACACTGCTTATGCCATGCAATAACTCTGTTTCTATTCTGACAACTTGCCCGTCGATCCCGATGACCGTGAAACTATAGACTGATTGAGCCATTTCGGTTCCCTCCTTTTCAATAATTTAACGACAGCAGACCCTGTAATATTGATATTCTGACCGATCTCTTCAAAATTATAATGCTCTCGATAAGCTTTTTTGATATATTCAAGTTTCAACACTGTCAAATGCTGTGCTTTTGAACGATTCTTGATTTGATAAAATATCGTCTTGTCAGGACATACTTCTTTCAACAGGTCATCAAGGCTTTTCCCTTTGAACTGTATCGCTACATAAGCTTCAAACATTTTCTTGATCTCAACCTCGACTTCATCAGTCGGTTCAAGCCCATCCATCATCTCGCAGTATTGCCTGATAGCATTTTGTCGATTATTCGAAAACATGTTCAATATATAATTGATATTGACGATATTGTCATCATTGTCACGGAAAAATCTATCGCTGCTGTACTGATAATCTTTCGTATTCTTCACAATGCCCGCTTTGGTCGGATTATGGTGGATATAGTAGACGAGTTTCAAAAGATATCCCTTCTCTTTTACCAGTTTGCTAAAATACCTCTCGCCAAAATTGACCCCCGTCCTGATTTCCATGGCATTATAGTACTTGCTGTAGCGATTATTCAGACGATGCATAATCCTGCTGATCCGTTCATTCATCGTCTGAATGATCAGATGGTAATGATTATCCATGATTACATAGGCCAACAATCTAAAATCACTGTCCCTTTTGACTTCCATCAGGAATTCCATAAACCTCATTTTATGCTGTTCATCTCTAAAAATATAGGATCGATTATTCCCTCTCTGAATCACATGATAAATCGCTCCGTAAAACTCCACTCTTGGCTTCCTCCCCATACCGACCTCCTTAGTCAGCCTATCAATATGAAATCTATATATCAACATATATTCCTTATTATTCCACGTTGTAATTAAAATAAAATAGTTGCCCAATTTTCAACTGGAATTAGTTGAATGAATTATTGGACCACTTTTAGATTACTATATACATACACTTTTCAATTGCATAATGTTGCACTTTCTTCTTGCAGAATACAATCCGGTGATACATGATTTTATTGTACAAATGAGAAGATTAAATTTATAGTATTACAATATGATTGAGATTATTTTTATCTTTAGGTTAGATTAACTATATCCGAAAACTCCATTGAAAACTCCATTTATGGTATACTTGACCAAAGTCGAAAGAGCAGATTCCAATCTCATTGATTAGAATCTGCTCAAATATCCAAATGTTTATGACCTAACCCGAATATCCTATTCGATGGTAGGTCAAACGCAAAGACAACAAGAATGCTTTCTAGATACTTAGAATTCTGTCGTTGTCACTGCACATCTGAATGTCCGTACCCGGCACCGTTAAGTTAAATTTCCCTGACCAGTACCCGGCCCCGCAGAAATTAAAATGTCCG
>JAYENG010000141.1:0-2012 GCA_034721975.1 Bacillota bacterium | reverse complement strand
TTTTTAACAGAATTTCTGGCAAGAAGTCCCCTTCCTCAAAGCCGATAGGCTTAAGTGAGGGATGAATTGCCAGTTATTGTTATGACTTGTTTGTTTTACATGTTTTAGATTTACCTGTTTATAATTTCTTTTTGAAATTGTAATATAATTACTATCAATATCTTTTACATAAACCCCTGAACCTGTAAACCCACTTACAAAACCAACTTTACCAAAAACTTCTACTTTATCATTAAGATAAAATGCACCATATTTTTTATGGGTTATTTTTTTAGTGTTTTTAGAGTTTCTCTTTTGATTTCTATTTTTAGTTTTTCTTCCTTTTCTAGCAGTCGCTTCATGTAGTGAGCGTTTCTTTTTTCTAAACTGCTTAATTTTAAAATAAGCTTTTGTTTCATCACTATAATTATTATCAATATTAGTAATTGCGATAGCATCATTGAAATGCGTCTTATCTAAATCTAATTCTTTTCTTTTTGGCTTAGTTGTTGAACCATAAGTAACATTCATATCCTCAAAATGTTGATAAAAACGTTCGCGAACAATATTCATAAAAGTTGGAGCTTTGTATTGTTTTACTTTTTTGCCATTGATCATCCAATTATGAAGAATATTCCCTGGTTTATGATTTTCACTTGTATGACAATCAGTGCAAACTGTTATTAAGTTATCTGCATTATTAGTACCACCTTTTGATGTATAAACTATATGGTGAGTATTTAAGATTTTATCTTTTGATTTTTTACAGACTTGGCAAGTATAATTATCTCTTTCAAAGACAAAATGTCTAACATCATAATAACCTGCTGTTTGACCCATTTGATAATCTTTACCTTTTATATCAGGATTAATCATTTTATGAGGATCAAACTTGCCTAACTCAATATTCAAAGTATTATTTGGCAATAAACTTTGAAACTTTTCTATCCAAAAGATAGTATTGTCAATTCTACTTTGAATACTTGGTGGTAACCAACTTTTTTTACGTTTTCTATTTTGAAAACGTTGTTCTCTATATCTTGTTTTTCTTGTTCTTCTTGAACGTCTATAGATTCTACGGGTATCTATATTTGTTTTTACATTTTGTCTTAATTCTATTTCGCCTTTTGCAATAACTTTTTGATTATTGATTATAATTGCTACACCAATGTTTCTCATTCCAGTGTCAATGCCTAATGTTGTTTTTTGTATATAATTAGATGTTTCTTGATTAAGCTTGATTGTAAAAGGTTTATAATTTATAATATGTGCCTTATTTGTATTTAGTAGTTTTCGAGCCTTACTAGATTTACAAGGCATTAATGATTCGTTGTTTATATTTTTGACAAATACCCTCATAGTAAAACTCCTTTCTTACATAATATTTTTATAATAATTAAAAGAAACTATTCTAGAATATTAAACTAGTAGTTACCCTTCGACAATGTTATAATAGCTTGCTCATTCAGAATGAGTCTAATCTAGGTTGACTGTTTCTACCTCACAAAACTGTTTACAGTGCCTACACAGAGCAACGGACTAGGATATCATCCGAGGGTGTGATAACTAAAATAACGTAGCTAATTGAATAGCTTATAAATGTTAATCTAAGAACAAGCAAAAATGTGAACGAGAACTTCCACAAATAAAATCATTGAAGTATACTTTTTCTAGGGGTGATAAAAATGGAAATGAGTATAAATTATTCTTTGATTAAATCAATAGAGGATGTAAGGTTACTATCTCATGCATATTTGAAAGGATTAATAATGAAACCAAAGATATCGAAAATAGCTGCTATTATTAATGCAGATAGAGAAACAGTTAGGAAAGCACTAAATGGCTTTGTTCCTAAAAAAACAAAAGATAGAAGAAAATACCTAGATGATTTTAGAGATATTATGTTAGAACTTCTAAAAGACGAATATAAAGAGTTTGACTATATACAGCATCTATTTAATTATATGCAAAGAGAAAGTTCAATTGACTGCTCATACTCCACTTTTAGAAGGTATATAAAAAATGATGAGGAA
>JAYENG010000140.1:0-2052 GCA_034721975.1 Bacillota bacterium | reverse complement strand
AATGTTTATGACCTAACCCGAATATCCTATTCGATGGTAGGTCAAACGCAAAGACAACAAGAATGCTTTCTAGATACTTAGAATTCTGTCGTTGTCACTGCACATCCGAATGTATGTGCCCGGCAATATCATTACTTTTCCACTTCTTTTTTTATAACTCCAATTGCCCATAATGGCAAATTTAAAAGCCGGTCTTCCTTCTTATAGTTTGCCATAGCTGTACGGATTGATACTTTCGGCATGAATTTTTCATAATATGTTCTAAGGCTTTTTGCTCTCAAATTAGTTTCAGCTTTAACCTCGATTGGAACAACATCTTTTCCATCATCTACCAAAAAATCAATTTCTGCACTACCTTTGTCATTGGTCCAATAAAATATTTTTATCCCCTCCAGTGTTTTTAACTGCTGTAAAACATACTGTTCCGTTAGAGCACCTTTAAATTCTTTAAATATTTCATTTCCATTTAAAAGCACTGTTTGATTTAAATTAACCATACAAGATAATAAACCCACATCTACCATGAATAATTTAAAAGCTTTCAAATCTTCATAGGCTTTCAAGGGTAACCTAGGTACTGTTACACGCGGTATTTTATGAACAAGACCGCAATCAACCAACCAAAGCATTGCCATTTCATAATCTTTTGCTCTTGATCCTTTTTTTACAAGCCCATAAATATATTTCTTATTCTCCTTTGTGAGTTGGGAAGGAATACTATTCCAAATCATACGGACACGTGGAACAACTTCATTAGGTGCATGCTTCGAAAAATCTTGCTCATAAGCCATAAGGATACGCTGTTGTATCTCTCGCGCTTCACTAAAATCTTGATTTTCTACAAAGTTTACAACCACTTCAGGCATTCCGCCAACATAATAATAATATTTAAGTAAATCAATATATTCTTGCTTAAACGTAGTAGCTAATTCAAAATCACCTTTCTCAACGAGTTCTACAAATTGTTCCTTTCCCATCGCCTTCATGAATTCAATAAAAGATAAGGGATACAAGTCAAGAAATTCTACCTTTCCAACCGGAAATGATGTCCCATGATGCAAAGCAACTCCAAGCAAAGAACCAGCACATATAATTTGATACTCAGGTGCATTTTCATTGAAATATTTCAGAGATGTTAATGCCTTTGATGATCTTCCTGTATTTCATCAAAAATAAGCAATGTATCTTTAGGATTAATCTTATGACCTGCATAAAGCTCTAATCCTGCAATAATCCGCTCAATCTTCATATCAGCTTCAAATAGATTCTTCATCTGCTGGTTATTGTCAAAACTGACATAAACCACTTGCTTATAAGCTTTTTGTCCAAAATTTTTCATAAGCCAAGTCTTGCCAACTTGTCGTGCTCCACGAATAATTAGCGGCTTTTTATTTTTCTTTTGCTTCCAATTATAAATCTGTTCAATAGCTGTACGATACAATTCCATCACCTCTACTAGTAAGTATACAACTCCCCGACAAAACATCCAACGAATATATGTGCTTAACTACATTTTTACCGACGAAGATATGTTTGTGCTACATTTTTACCGATGAATGTTTTAATATCTAATAATGATATAGGCATAAGCAATTTCCATTCTTTATTCCAGGTGCGATATGGATATACGTTATATCATTATACTCTCTACGAATTTGATACTTTTCGCAACAGTTAACAACACATACAATGAAAAACAAATAAAAAAAGCATCTAAAGATTAAAATTTAGACGCTTTTTTCATGTTTAAAATATCAAGCTCAATCTGAAAAAGTGAAACACTATAAACTATTCGTGATAAAAATCAACTATTCCCACTCGATAAGTCTATTTCGATATTAAACTTATTTGTTTAGTTTTTTGTTGTGTTTTGTATTTATTTTGGTTGATTTAGTCGTATTATTTTTGTTTGTAGAATCTTTTAATAGCTTAATTGTATAATGAAGTTGAACTAGTAAAAAAAAATCCATAATGGGTCAAACTGTATTATAATTGTATCGTTAAAAACAATATTATATACAGGAGATGACCTCACTATGGACAATATTAATG
>JAYENG010000139.1:0-2059 GCA_034721975.1 Bacillota bacterium | reverse complement strand
TCTTAGAGACTCCCCTCAAAATCTCTAAATATCTCTATTTTCAGTTAATCAAATCGACAAAAAAACGAAACCCACTGATTTCAGTGGGTTCATAATGTATCAATAGTTACATTCTTTTGTGGTGGATGTGGACCTACAACATCACTAACCACAATTTTGACCATAGACAGATAATAACTTCTATAGCATTTTCATGTTAATAGCATCAAAACCGAATACCACTTTTCCACCGCACTACACCTTTTCAAATATAATCCATATCTTCAAAATCGCACTTGGTGTTACTACTTTATTATATCAGAACAACTTTTCCCACTATCTTTTGTATGCCAATAACACCAATTCTTCTATTCAACGCTTTTAGAGACGGGACGCTTCTCAGACAGTATCTCTCCAGAGTAGAAATCTAAAACATAGCCTTCCTCGACACCAATAATGACCAAATAATGTAATGTGCCATCAAAACCACTCATCCCCACATTTAACGAGAGTATGTCATCATCTGATAAATTCAACTTTTTCAACACCTCTTTTTCAGTAAAACCATCTTTATCATAGACTACTATTTCTTTATATCCTTTTGCTTTAACTACATACACTTTATTTTGCTCCGAATCAAAGGTGTAAAAAGTTCTACAATTCGCATGATTCAAATATCTGTACGCAGAGAGATTATAGTTGATTTTACAATAAGCTTTCATATACAAATCATAAATCTTGTAAAAAGTATTTTCCACGAAATCCTGAAATGGATCTATCGTTATGATTAACACAAGAAAGACAAGCGCAAATATGATCATAAACAGAATTCCGTAATATATCTTCCAGCAACTGAAAAAATTTTTAGTCATCCTCTTCATCTTCCTTTATCAATAAATTAATTAATATCAAACAAATAATAGCCCCATACGACATCATCATAATAGACATCATTATCCCAATTTCTATAAATATTTTCTGACGTATCCCACCATAAGTCATGTATAATATAGTATTGCTCATCCACTGCCTCATCTACAGCATATCCTACAAGTGTTGTGTAATGAGCGCCGTATGATGACGAGGAATTAAATAAGATTGTCCCAGGATTATCATCGTCAATTTGGTTCTTAATGGTAGTAAATTCAGATATAGTAGGATTAAAATCACTAGTAAAAGGTAAATCATAATTATGTCTGTCAAAGTAAGCATCCAATCCGTCGTCATACCAATTTGGATCAGTAGCATTAGCTAAAGTATGCATATCATCATATAATTCAGTATAAACAGAACTGTGTGTATCACCACTGACAATTAAATTTCCATATCCATTATCATCCCAATAATACACCAAATTCATTCCCGATACTGGACCACATGCAAATATTGGACTAGTATTATCGATATCTGGAACATCTGAAATTATATATTCATAATAATCCAAAGATTCAATTCCAAAATTAGTATCTATTGTACGTTCCTCAATTATTTCATTTGCACTCAACACGTTATCGTTATCGTTATTTGCATAATCACTATTATTTACTATATAATCACATTCATCATCTGTATAAATATTATTTATACCTATTTTTTTTAAATTAAAACCACTTTTAATTTTTAAAAATCCCATATTTTCATCACGGTCAATTAAATTTTCAAAAGGTGATTCTCCTAAAGCAAATTCTATTATCGTTTCAGTTTTTATGTCCGTTATAATGTACCCGATAATTTTATATTCATAGACAACTGAGAAAATATTGTATTTTAATTCTTCATTTTCTCCTAAAATAACTGTATCAAATTGAACACTTGAATTATCCCATACTTCAAAAGATTTGAAATTTTTAATGTTGTTAAATAAATGTTGAATTTCTGCATCATTTGATTTTCCAGCAAAACTCAAAGATACTGACAATATCAAAACAACAACTAATATTAAACTCATTTTACTTTTCATTTTTCATTCCCCTTTAATTCATATTTTCAGTACCAAATCGAATTGCTGCAAAAATAATCACTCTCCAACATCACTTCGTTTTCATATACATATCCATACGATGTCATCCGGTACATATAT
>JAYENG010000138.1:0-2073 GCA_034721975.1 Bacillota bacterium | reverse complement strand
CCGGGTGAATTTTTCTTTTCTGAAGCTGCTGAAGGTGAAAATCACTTTCGACTAAATTTTACGCATAGTTCAAAAGAAGAGATTCAAAAAGGAATGGAAATATTAACAGATATTGTAAAAAAATACAGGGAGTGAAAAGATTGAAAGATTATTTGATTAGAAAACTTAAAGAAGAATTGAAACCTGCGTTGGGATGTACAGAGCCTATTGCCATTGCTTTGGCCGCGGCAAATTCAGCAAAGCATATCAAGGGAGAATTAAACAGAATAGAGCTAGAGCTTAGTGGAAATATCCTTAAAAATGCAATGGGAGTGGGAATACCTGGCACTGGAATGATCGGTATTGACATTGCAGCTGTTTTAGGTGTGATTTCTGGAAATCCGGATAAGGGATTGGAAGTGCTTGCGGATATCACTTCTGATGATGTAGCAAAAGGAAAGCTTATAAAGGAAAATGATATTGTTGCTATCGATGTCTCGAAAAGACCTGAAAAGCTATATATCAAAGCGAGAATTTATAATCAAGAAAACAACTGGGTTGAAACTGAAATCGTGGATATCCATGATCAAATCGTATCTATAAAATCAGAAAATGAAGTTTTCTTAGAGAAAGTGAAAGAAGAAGAAAAAAATGAAATAAAATCCGATGAAAAAGAAATAACAGTTAAAGCGATTTATGATTTTGCAATGACAGTAGATATTGATGAAGTCAAGTTTATTCTGGATACAGTGAAGCTTAATTCGATTTTATCAGAAGAAGGATTAAAAGGTGATTGGGGATTGCAAGTAGGCAAGTCCATCAAAAAAAGCATTGAAAAGGGTATTTTACAGGAAGATTATAAGAATTTCTCTCTTATGAATACAGCTGCTGCCGCAGATGCGAGAATGGATGGATCCAAACTCGCTGCAATGAGTAATTCTGGAAGTGGAAATCAAGGGATTACAGCTACAATGCCTGTTTATTCTGTATGGTTAAAGGCGAAAAAGAGTGAAGATGAATTGATAAGGGCGCTACTTTTAAGTAATTTGATTCCGATTCACATGAAGAAAAGTTTAGGTAGATTGTCGGCGCTTTGTGGTGCGACAATTGCTGGAGTCGGCGCATCTGCAGGAATTGTATACTTGCTCGATGGTAATTATGATCAAATGATAAAAGCGATGAAAAATCAAATTGCTGGAATTACAGGGCTTTTTTGCGATGGTGCGAAGACGAGTTGTGCATTAAAGGTTGCAAGTTCTGTCGATTGTGCTTTCGATGCAGCCATTATCGCTCTCAATGATTTTGGCGTTAGAGGTTTTGAAGGATTCAATGATGATGATATTGAAAAAACAATTAAAAATATGGCGCTTCTTGGGAATGAAGGAATGGCTAAAACAGATCATATGATGCTTGATATCATGATTGAAAAAGCGGTTAAATGATAACATGTAAAAAGTTTTAAATGAATAAAGTGGCCAAACAGAGAAGTAGAGAATTTCACTACTTCTCTAATTTTTTTATTGGAGAATTTACATAATGGGTCTACTTATTTTTTGTCAACTACCCATCACATAAAGGAAATGGGCTTGTAACTGCCCAGTAATGAAAATTTTATCTATTTTATTACTCTATACAATTCGTTAGTGAGTTCGAAATTGTTTTCAATTCCAGAAGTGATATAAACATTGTTCGATTTATCGACAAATATTGCATCCGCATCGTTCAATGATTCTATAAGTTTTTTGCCTTTTTTGAGTCCCAGTAAAAACAACGAAGTCGATAGTGCATCGCCATCAAGCGATGATTTGCTTACAATTGTCACGCTTTTCAAGTCGTTGTTTTCAGGATACCCGGTAAACGGATTAATTATATGATGATATATTTCCCCGCCGAATTCAAAATAACGTTCATAGATTCCCGATGTTACTACAGAAGCATCTTTCAATGTTACTATTCCGAGCATATCACCTCTTTTGTCATCAGGATCCTGGATTCCTATTTTAAATAGAGTGCCATCTGGCTTGGTGCCGTGAACATATATGTTTCCACCTAAGTTTAATATTGCGCTTCGAATGCCTTTATCCTCAAGGTGTT
>JAYENG010000137.1:0-2079 GCA_034721975.1 Bacillota bacterium | reverse complement strand
TTTTCATTTTTCATTCCCCTTTAATTCATATTTTCAGTACCAAATCGAATTGCTGCAAAAATAATCACTCTCCAACATCACTTCGTTTTCATATACATATCCATACGATGTCATCCGGTACATATATCCGCTCGCAATATACCAACTGACATCCATTTCTGCATACGTTCCCGGCTCTTCAACCGACCAGTGTTTTATATTTATCCACTGTCCATTTTGATATCTTTGAAGATATGCACTGATGACAACTTCACTTCCATCATATGCATCTAAAATTAAAAACAACCCGGCTTTCCCTGAAGCATCAATCGAAAAATCATTGCGAAATTCTGCAATACTGACAAATTCAATTTGAATCATCCCTTCAAATTCATTTTCTTTAATATTCCTATCCCCATATGTAACCGGCACTATCATCAAAGCACAAATCAGAAGAACTATAATTTTCTTCATATCCATGGTTTTCACCCACCTTCACTATATATAACTGTATAGGAGGGTGTTTTCTTACACTTTTTCTAATTATTTTTTTCAACGCTCTTAACAATCTTTATCATAATCTCTTTATCAAGATAACCTTTCAACGAAAAAGCATAACTACCATTACGCCAATAGATCATAATACGGTCATCTTCTTCTATCATCAATGCCTCAAATCCATTGATTTCTATTTCAAATACAACAGCATCTTCAGTATCCAGATGGACTTCACCAGTTAATGGTCCCTGGATAAACACAAGTTCCTCACCTAATTCATTACTGTACACCAACCTTGCAGATTTACTGGTTGTAGACCATGTCTTCAAAGTATATCCATCAGGGATAACAGTAGGATAATAATCCTTCCAGTCTTTAGGCAAATCCTCTTTATTCTCTACAGATTCTCTTTCTTCAAACTCCACTGAACTAAATCTTTCATTAACCTCAATAATCATATTCAAAAATCTAATTCTCAGAGCATCTACACTCATTGTAACAACTCCAAGTCCTATGATGATCGCCATGAAAATCACAGCTGCTTTTTTAGCAATCCTTCCAAATCTTTTCACAAACTCTTTTCGCTTTCGTCTCAATTCAAGCTTTTCACTATATTGTTCAAACCACTGATTCAAACTTTCAGGAACTTCTATATCTTTATATTTTTCAAGCAACAAATCATTCTCTTCACAGACAACCTCCGCATTATCAGAGCCAATACTATATAAAAGTGTTTCAATTAGTTTATCTCTATGTTCTTTATCTTCTCTAGACCATTTGTTCAACAGTTTCACCTTCTTTTCTAATAACATTCTCCAATGCATTCAATGCCCTGTGAATCCTCACACTGACATTGTCACATGTTATATCCAGCAGCTCTGAAATCTCATTTATAGATAACTGATGAAAAAATCTTAATGTCAGAATATCCGCATAGGGTTGATGTATTTCACTTAGCAGTTTTGCAATTTTCTCACTCTTTTCTATACCAAGAATATATTTTTCCATGCCGATTCCCATATTCACAGGAATCTTTTTTATTTCATTTTCAGATAGATATATTATTCCCTTTTTATGATTATATGCATCGTAACAAAGATTCCTTATTATAATAACCAGATAAGACCTGGTTTTCTTACACTTTATTTCAGATATTTTATCTAAATTATTTGAAAGCTTTATTACAACATTCTGAACCATATCTTCTGCCTCTTGATAATCCTTCAAAATCGAATACGCTGTTATGAATAACTCTTTATAATACTGAATATATATTTTTTCCAATTTACATCTTTTTATTTCATCTTCTACAGCCATCAAGAATGCCAACAAATAAATCACCTCATTATACCTATTTATTTACATTATAGCATTTATTTATAATAAAAATGTAGCCAGAGCTTTGCTCCGGCATTATAGTCTACAACAATCCATAAATGGAAATATTTTTAAATAGTGGAGTTGATCAAAACCTTCTCTACACAATTTATTAATGCTCCAAATCACACACATTGCTTTTCTCAATCTATTTAAAAATGCACCAAGAATTATTTGAATATTTTTTGGTACGTTTTGCACCCTAGAGTGGTGCATCTCTCTTAG
>JAYENG010000136.1:0-2079 GCA_034721975.1 Bacillota bacterium | reverse complement strand
GATAGCTGAAGCATCTAATCAGCAGGCATCTGCCATAGCTGAAATAGACAGCGGAGTAGGGCAGATTTCACAAGTCACTCAAGTGAATACGGCGACTGCAGAAGAAAGCGCATCGGCAAGTGAGGAAATGGCATCTCAAGCGCAGATATTAAAAACTCTTATTAATTCATTTAAATTAAAAGGTTATGAAACAAATGACAATACAAATACATTCATTGAAGAAAGAGTTGCAAAAAAAGAACGGGTAAAAATCGACCTTGATGATGATTATGGAAAATATTAATTAAGGGTATAGAGGAACCACTGCTAAGAAAAATATTCTACGCAGTGGTTTTTTTATGGTTTTTTTGTAAACAAAAGCAATAGTGTTCCGATATGATAAATATATGTTCGATAAAAGATGTACTCAGGGGGAATGATTATGTCAATCGGTAAAAAAATATCTATGTTTATGTCAGTGTTGTTGCTGGCGACTTTCAGTATTGTTTATGTTTTGATTAATAGTTTCATTGCAGATGTATTTAAAGGTGAGGCAACAATGACTTCAGCGAGAAAAATTGCAAGCATGAAATTTTCTATTGGGGCTACTTCGTTTACTGCGGTTTTGATAATAATCGTGTTGTTTTTATTTATTCTTAATAAGTATTTGACGAAACCACTTAAAGAAATCACGGCATACTCAGATCGATTATCTATAGGAAATATGAATGTAAACATCAGAGATGATCAATTGAAGAGAAAAGATGAAATCGGCGAGTTGTCACGTTCGTTTAATCAGATGATTAAAGAATATAAAAAACAATCAGAAACAATCAGCAACATAGCTGATGGAAAGATTGACAATGAGATAAATGTCAGGTCGGATGATGATGAGTTGAATCTAAATCTTGTAAAAATGGTTGGTAATATTGACGAAATGTATGATGTTGTAAAAGAAGTATCAAAGAATACTAAACAAGGCTTGTTGAGAAATGAATACGATATCTCTCATTTGAAAGGCATCTGGGGAGATGTGGCTGCAGAATTGGAATCGACTTATAAAGGATATATACAGATATTCGATTCTCTGCCGGTAACTATAGCTGCTTTTGATAAGGATTATAATATTCAGTTTGTGAATAAAACTGGAGAAAAGCTTTTAGGAAAAGATACAAGTCGATTAAGTGGAACAAAATGTTATGATAGCTTTAAAACTCAGCATTGCAACACTGAAAAATGTGCATGCAATAGAGCGATGGCAGAAAAAATTACAATTCAAGAAGAAACGGTTTCAAATATCAATGATGAAACGATGTATATCAATTATGCTGGGATGCCTCTTGAAGATAAAGAAGGAAATGTTATCGGTGCAATTGAAATTATGATGGATCAAACTGAGATTAAGACAAAAGAGCGCATTGATAAAAAACAAGCTGATTATCGCGCGATCGAACTTAAGAAAGTTGTCGATAATCTTGATCGATTTTCAAAAGGCGACTTAAGTATTGTTGCGAGTACTACTGAAGGTGATGAAGACACGAAAATACTTGAAGTGGCTTTTAAAGTTATCAATGATAGAATCAATATAATTATTCATGAGTTGAATTCATATATCAGCGAAATTTCCGATGTGCTTGAAAAAATGACTGAAAAGGATTTAACTGCTGGAATAGATAGAGAATATCTTGGGGATTTTATTAGTTTAAAAAATTCTATAAATTTTATTACAAAACAATTCAATGAAATATTTGATGAGATAAATGTTGCGGTAGAGCAAGTTGAAACCGGTACGGTTCAAGTTGCTGAATCCAGTCAAAATCTATCACAAGGTGCAGCGGAGCAGGCGAGTTCTGTAGAGCAGATAAGTGCGACTGTTACAGAAATCGCAGAGCAAACCAAAGAAAATGCTAAAAATGCCTCTGAGGCGAGTATGATTTCAAACACTGCTAAAAATGATGCGTTGAATGGCGATAGACAAATGAAGCTTATGTTGGAGGCGATGGGTGATATAAAAGAGTCGTCCGACAATATCGGGAAAATAATAAAAGTGATTGATGAGATTGCTTTTCAAACGAACATTTTAGCGCTTAATGCAGCGGT
>JAYENG010000135.1:0-2092 GCA_034721975.1 Bacillota bacterium | reverse complement strand
TATTTCCTCAACACTTCTTCAGAAAATGTTGAGGAAATATATAGGTGGAAGCGGATTAGGTGCGAAAATACTATATGAAAGAACAAACGAAAAAACAAAGCCGCTAAGCCCTGAGAATGTTTTGATATTCATGACGGGGCCGTTTACAGGAACGATGGTTCCAGCTTCAGGCAGACATGAAGTCATAACAAAATCCCCGTTGACGGGGATATATGCTGAAAGCGACGCTGGAGGCAATTGGGGCGTGTTTTTAAAAAAAGCCGGATTTGACGGTATAATAATCAGTGGAAAAGCTGAAAATCCTGTATATCTATATATCGAGAATGGAAAAATAGAAATTTTAGAAGCTGATTCGTTATGGGGTCTCGAGACATATGAAACCGATAAAAGGCTTAAAGAAATATATGGGAAAAGATGCAATGTCGCATGCATAGGTCCGTCGGGAGAAAACATGGTGCCGTTATCTGGAATCTGTCATGATGGAGAAGATGCGCGTATGGCTGCAAGAGCAGGTGTTGGGGCAGTTTGTGGTTCGAAAAATTTAAAAGCTGTAGTTGTTGCGGGAACAGGTACTGTTCCGGTTCACAACAGAGAAAAACTAAAAGAAAATTTGAAAGTGCGAATTCCTGAAATCCGAGAAAAAACAGCGGGATTGGGTAAATTCGGAACTGCAGTAGGTGTGGTTTCTTCTGAAGCGACAGGAGACATGCCTTTGAAAAACTGGAGTCAAGGCGGATGGGATAAAGTAGAGAATATATCGGGTCAAAGAATGATCGATACAATACTGAAAAAAAAGTATCATTGCGGATCATGTCCTATCGGTTGCGGAAGGGATATTGAAATTGAAGAGGGTAAATATGCAGGTGTAAAAGGCGCGGGTCCGGAATATGAAACTCTTGCGATTTTCGGCGGATCTTTACTTATAGATGATCTCGATGCTATTGCCTATATGAATTCTCTTTGCAACAGATTAGGGCTCGATACGATTTCGGTAGGTGGAGTCTTGGCGTTTGCAATGGAACTGAATGAAAAGAAGATATTGAATAAAGAGGATATGGACGGAGTAGACCTTGTCTGGGGAAATTCCGATGCGGCCATAGAGATGATTAAAAAAATCGCTTATGCAGATGGAATCGGTGAACTGCTGGGCAAGGGAGTAAAAAAGGCATCAGAAGAAATAGGAAGTATGTCGTCTGACTTTGCAATACACGTCAAAGGATTGGAACTGCCTGGGCACGACCCGAGGTCGTATAACAGCATGGGGGTCGGATATGCAACGGGAAACAGAGGGGCGTGTCATGTGCAAGGAGGAAGTTACTTTTTCGAAAAAACTGTAACGATGCCGGAAATAGGTTATACAGAACCGCTAGATAGATTGGGAACCGAGGGAAAAGGCAGATTGAACTTTTATTCCCAAAATATCATGAGCCTGATGGATTCGCTTAAATTGTGCAAGTTTCTTCTTTACGGAGGGACGACACTTACAGATATGCTTTTCTGGATTAAAAACGTCATAGGTTGGGATATGACTCTTGAAGAACTCCTCGAGACGGGCGAGCGGATTTTTAATCAAAAAAGAATGTACAACGTCAGGTGCGGGATGAGTTCTAAAGATGATACATTGCCTTCGAGAATTCTCAACCTACCTCGGAATGATAGTGGAACGGGCGATAATTTACCTCCGCTTGAAAAAATGCTCAGTGAATACTATGGATATAGAGGATGGGATGATGAAGGGATTCCAAAGGAAACTACTCTTAAGCGTCTTGGTCTTTTTGATAAAGCGTAGTATTGATAGAAGTGGTTGGAGGTTCACATGTAAATTTTCAAATACTAGATGAGTTTCTATGATTGAAACCAAAAAATATGATATTAAGCAACAAGTTGAATCGCTTTTTTCTAAATGACAAGAGCGATTTTTGATTTTTCTGACGATTGTATGCTCTGAGCATACCACATTAAAATTGGATAGGTTACACTAAGTTAGACAGATTCCTTAAGGTCAGGTAGAATAGAATCTATAAACCAAAGGAGAATGAAAATGTCAACTAAGAGAGAACGAAGAGTATTCACAGAAGAATTTAAAGAACAA